>JAIRUT010000107.1 GCA_031254255.1 Coriobacteriales bacterium | reverse complement strand
CAATCATCTACTGCTTGGGCGTGACCGAGCACTCCTCTGGCACAGAAGGCGTCATGAGCCTTTCCAATATCGCAATGTCCGTTGGTAAACTTGGCCGGTCCGGATGCGGGATCAACCCTCTGCGCGGCCAGAACAATGTCCAGGGCGCTTGCGACATGGGTGCACTGCCCAATAACTTCCCAGGCTATCAGGCTGTTGCCAAAGAAGAGACGATAGAGAAGTTTGAAAAGGCTTGGGGTGTAACCCTCAGCCGGGATATTGGACTGATGGCTACCCAAGCTCTGCCTGCCGCCAAGGAAGGCAAGATAAAAGGCTTGTATATCTTTGGTGAGGATCCAATCCGCACCGACCCCGACATCCAACATGTTAAAGATTGCCTGGAAAGCCTGGAGTTCTTCGTGATCCAAGAACTCTTCCTGACCGATACGGCACAGTATGCCGATGTCGTTTTACCGGGAGTCAGCTATGCTGAAAAAGACGGAACCTTCAGCAATACCGAGCGCCGGGTCGTCCGGGTGCGCAAGGCCGTGGAGTTGGAAGGTGAAATGCGCAATGACACCGACATCATCTGTGATGTCATGACCCGCCTGGGTTATCCCTGCCACTATGACAGTCCGGCCGATGTGATGCGCGAGATATCCGAACTGACGCCCTCATTCGGCGGTATCAGCCACGAGCGCCTCGACACCGGCGAAAGCCTGCAGTGGCCCTGCCCCGACAAAGGCCACCCTGGAACCAAGATCCTCCATGTTGGCAAATTCACCAGGGGCCTGGGCTGGTTCTTCCCCGCAGTCTACAAGGAGCCCCAAGAGCTTCCAGATACTGACTACCCGCTGATGATGGTCACTGGGCGCGAGCTCTACCACTACAATGCGGCAGCAATGACCGCTCGTACCGAAGGCATCAACAAGCTCTCTCCGAGTTCCTACATCGAAATGCATACCATCGATGCTGATGCCCTTGGCGTCAAGGATGGTGGCCGAGTCAAGGTTGCTTCCCGCAGAGGAGAGATCGAGACTACCGCACGCGTCGGCGATAAGGTCAATCCGCATGAGGTCTTCATGACTTTCCACTTCCCGGATGGAAACGTCAACCATCTGACCAATGCGGTCTTTGACGATATTGCCCATATTCCGGAATACAAGGTCTGCGCAGTCAAGGTCTCCAAGGCCTGATCTGAGAGGATGCAGAGTTACCGGGTATGCAGCGACCAGGAAACAAGCAGGACCTGACTGTCAAACGTCCAATCAGACGTTATCAGGACGGCAAGTTTACAGAGTCACTAGATGATGTCCTCAGGGAATGTGAGCTTACTATTTTTCTCGAAGGTCAACTGCTGATCAAGCTGGTCTGCATTCCCGAGTATCTGGAGGAACTGGTTCTTGGTTACTTGCATTCAGAAGGTCTGATCTGCTCGAATAAGAATGTTGAATCGATAGACATTGTCGACAACAAGGCCCATGTACATGTAACACAAGGGCAACTAGACGAACTACAATCACCCGACCCTGACGACTCACCTACGGGCGAGTCGTCAGGGTTCTTTCTAACCACTGACAGTGGGGATTTCAGAGATAGCCCATATCCGATCAAAGGACCAGGAATCCACCCCCAAACAAACAGCTGGGATGCAAACACAATCACCATGATCGTCAAGAACGCCAACCTCCTGCTGGAAAGATCGGAGATCTTCAAAAGAACTGGAAATGTCCATTCTGCAATGCTTTGTAAGGGCTCCCAAGCCCTTTACTTCTGCGAGGACATCGGCAGGTACAATGCCTTCGACAAATGTATCGGCTTCGCGCTGCGAGACAATGTCGATCTCTCTCAAACCACCATATTCACCAGTGGGCGTATCCCCAGCAGCGTTGCATTAAAAGTCATCCGATCTGGCATACCGATGATTGTCTCCCGTTCCGCCCCCTCAGACATGACTCTGGAGCTTGCCAAGAGCTACGGATTGACGGTTGTCGGTTTCGCCCGGGGAGGAAGGTTTAATCTGTATAATCCATAAAAAAATCAACATATATATTTATTGAATCTACATATACACACAAGCACCTACATAACGAATGATAGTTATGCAGGTGCTTGTGCATCTGGCCCAATGCTCCACAGAAAATGCTATACTGTCAGAAACATTTCAAGGGGGCGCTGGATGATGGTTCGGTCATATTTTCGCGGTTGATATCTGATGGTGTACCTGAACTCATAATTTTAGACAAAGCAAGAAGTAAATATTGGGCGGGACAATCATTAACTGGGTATTGATAAGAAAATGGTATAAATTAGGCTGGCCTGAAAATGATCGCTAGGTATATTCTTTGGAAGGATTCTGGCATTGCAGTTCGATTCGCTAAGAGATTATTCGCTGGTCACTGGTATCGGGATCCAAGTTGTTGATCGCAATGGAAATGCTTTCTTCACCACCGATCAATATGCCAAAACCCGTGATGCCCTGCTCTTCCTTGCTAATCTCTTGGATGTCGGAGACAAGATCGAACAGGTAAAGATCAAAAGTTTGACTCGCTCCACAGAATACGGCGGGCTATATACCTTTCTTGATCCCCGTGGATTGACTTTCATTACAACCCCAATAGTCAAAAACAATAATTGCAGCCGTTTTGTGATCGGTGGGCCAATCATTCTCTCAGATGTGGATGACTACCTCCAATTTGAAGTCCTCCCCCTGGCACAAAACTCCACCTTCAGCACAGCCGAGGTACATCGAATTGTTTCCGCTATTCCCGGATGTAGCCCAAAGATGGTATCTGCCTTCGCCGAACAGCTTTTTGTGAACACCGCCTTCATCAGTGGCGGCAAGCTGATGCATCGGGCCAACTTTACAGACAAGCTACTCTTCGCAACATCTGACAGCCTGGAGCAAAAAGAAGGCTTTGAGCTATCCAGCCTCAGGGTACGCAGTTACATGTATGACGACGAGAGGAATCTCAACGAACAATACCGACTCCTCAAGACACTTCGCAGCCAGGAGGACATTCAGGCCAAGATACTGTTGAATGAGATTCTTGAGCAGATACTCTTTCACCCCCGGAACAATCTGGACTTTATCAAGGGCCGGGTCATTGAACTGGTAACAATAATGACGCAAGCTGCAGTTCACAATGGCGCTGACGCCAAGATGGTCACCAACTTGCGCAACAAGGCCTCAATAGAAATCGAGGAGCACAAGACCCTTGACGACATTGTGATCTGGCTTAATGACCTTTTCGAACTATTCTCTTCGCATACCTTCAAAAACCCCAACTCCAAGCACGCTGAAGCAATTAAAGAGTCATTGGCTTATCTTCTTGAGCATTACGGTGAGAAAATCACCTTGAATGAAGTCGCAGCACATGTTTCCTTCTCTCCGACCTACCTCTGCACCCTATTTAAAAACGAGATGGGTCAGAGCTTCAAAAGCTGTCTGAACCGTATTCGGATCGAAAAAAGCAAAGAGCTGATGCCTAACCACGATCTAAGCATTGCTGACATCAGTTATAAGGTTGGCTTTGCTGATCAGAGTTACTTTGCTCGAGTGTTCAAACAATACGAGGGAATCACACCTTACCATTATCGGATAACAAGCTCTCCAGCTGTCACAAACTGACCAGTTTATCCGGGATTAATCCCCAGATTATTCAGAAGTTTTCCAATAAAAAATCATCCGAGGTAATTTCTTACGATATATTAAGAAATAATTACAAGAAAACTTTGGAGTTAATTCGTATGATGTCATCAGTGCTTGGGCAGATTGTTGTTTTTGTACCATTTCAATTGTAAATCATGTCGATCAATCCAAACAAAAAGGAGATGTAGGCTTATGGGAAGGAAAAGTTTTACTACCACAGCTTATACGGACATCAAAGATTTCGTATATGGTAAGGCACTGAAGCCCGTAACCACCAAGAGGGGTATGGTTATCGGCGGCGGACAAATCATGCCGGAAGTTAACTTCACTCTGCCGACCATGCTTGTCACCAAAGAATCAATGCCGGAAGTTCTGGACATCTACAGGGAGATCGCTGATGGCATCTGTGCACGCGCCGTCGATCTTGAGGTTCCTGGTGTTCAGCTTGAGTGCGAATGGGTTCCCCAAACAACATTTGAGCCTGAGTGGGGCATCCAGCACATGGAAGTTATCGAAGAGGTTTGTGAATCCTATTATCAGAAGTACGGCCTGAAGGTCGCTGTCCGCTCCACTCCTGTTGATGTCCGCGAAGTCGGCGCTCATGAGGGTCTGGATCACATGTGGCACGGAAATCTGTGGGACAAGGTAGTCCGTTCCATGGAGGGTAGTGCTGCTGCTGGTAATGACTTCCTGTCAATCGAGTCAATCGGTGGCAAGGATGTTCATGATGAAGGTCTGATGTACAACGATATTAGCAAGATCATCTTCGCCCTCGGCGTCCTTGGCGCTCGCGACATGGAGAAGCTTTGGAGCATGATTGTTGATGTTGCTGCCAAGCATAAGGGTTGCTTCGCCGCTGGCGACACCGCTTGTGGTTTTGCCAACACCGCCATGGTTTTGGCTGAGCAGAATTATATCTCTCGCGTATTCGGCGCTGTCGCTCGCGTCGCCGCTGCCTCCCGCACCATGATCGCCAATGAAGTTGGCGCTGTGGGTCCGGACAAGGACTGCGGTTATGAAGGCGTTATCGTCAAGGCCATCACCGGCTCCCCGATCACCATGGAAGGTCACGTCGCTTGCGTCGCCCACCTCTCCCGCGTTGGTAACGTAGCCATCTGCTGCGCCGACCTGTGGTCAAATGAGTCCATCCAGCACATCAAGCTGCTCGGTGGCTGGGGCGAAGTCGTCGGTCTTGAGCAACTCGCTTATGACTGCCGTCTGCTCAATGGTGCTCGCGCCGCTGGCATGGATCTGCAACTCCGCGATCTCTATGCCGATAGCGACAGCTACCTGGATCCGCATGCTTACATCCTTCGTCCGGATGTGGCTCTGGAAATGGCCAAGGGCATCGTCGATGGTTCTGACAACTACTTCGCTCGCTGCAAGAGGACCGTTGAGGTTGCTTGCAAGGCGATCCAGAAGGGCTTCGACACTGGCAAACTGCGCCTCAACGACCGTGAGAAGGCTGCTCTTGCTGCTCTGCAATCTGATGTTGCTGCCATCACCAATGATGAAGGTGCCTTCATCGAGGAGCAACTGGCTTCCAATGCTGACAATCCGAAGTTCAAGGCTGAACTGTACGATCTGTGAGTTATATGAAGTTTTAAGACAGGCCGCTTAGAAGGTTTTGTCTTTATGAAACAAGTCGGGTCTTCGGATCCGGCTTGTTTCTTTTTTATGGAATCCAACTTGTCCTTCCGATATTGAGCTTTTATACTGATTTCAGATATCGGTATATCGATAGTCAGCGAGACTGGCAATCAGATAATTGGAGTATTTAAGGAACGGCAAACAACAATGATGACCCCAACAAATGAACTCGACAATAACCATAAAAAAGCCAAGAAGGATTCCCGGAAGCTTGCCTTGGCAGCCAGAAGCGCGATGTCTACAGAGGAAAGGCAGTTGGAATCCCTGCGCATCTGCCAAAAGTTGGAGGCCATTCTGGATGAGTTGCTAGCCAGCCGGTCACGGGCAGCGAGCGCAAGCAGCGGAAGTGAAGAGCTCCCGGTACTCGATGCATCGCTGAATGTCGCTGTATATTCAGCGATGGGCGATGAGCTTGATCTGACGGAATTCATCAAAGCTGCTCACAATAAGCCAGGTGTTAGAGTTTGTTTCCCCTGCATGGAAGCTTGGGAAAATCAGCGGATGTCAATGCGGGCACCAAGCCCGGAAGACTATCACGCAGGCAATATCTCTTTCATAAAAGAACCCCTGTTGGACTTCGAGTTCGAATGCCCAGAACTTAAGGATCATCCCTTTGTTCACCCTGAGGATATCGACATGATCATTGTTCCACTTGTAGCCTTTGACAATGATGGAAATCGCTTGGGTTATGGTGGTGGAAACTACGACCGTTTCATTCCGAGACTCAAAAAAAATACCTGCATAGTTGGTGTTGCCTTTGAGTCACAGCGCTTGGAAAAACTACCAATAGAGCCACATGATGTTCAAATCAGGATCATCAGTTAAACTGCAATAATTTGGCGGGTGCAAATGCTCTGACTTTCTCAGCCAAGAGGAGTGCATGCGCATCCGACAGGCAATATGCTCAAAGGATAATAAAATTCGAGGTGACCACAAGAAAGGCCACCTCGAATCATTTTAACTCCCAAAAAAAATAGATCGCTGGAGCTGATACCTTGAGGCTTTAAAAAACCAGCTTCAGAAAACCTTACTCATTCTCCTCAACCTCAAAAGACATGTTGTCCATGAATTGATCATTGAACATGGGATGAGCGGCCAGGTTGATCTCGTTGCCAGACTCAGCCAGATCCTCAAGACCAACACGGGCAAGTTCATTCAGGCAGAGCTTCACGGCTCCGCTCAGGCTACTGTTGCCGATAGCCTGAACCCTTCCGTCAAAACTCTGCGGCAGAAGTCCGGTTACCAAGGCACTCTTGGGGTTTAGGTTCTGTCCAAATCCGCCGGCCAGATATACCTTCTTGGGCAAATCGCCACCCATTTCATGCATTATTATTTCCACACCGGTGCGAACTGCGCTCTTGGCCAGTTGGAACTGCCTGACATCCTTCTGGTTGAAGTAAACCTCGCCAGAGTCACCGAGGGCCGGATTTTTGGCCAGCACTGCGCGGTCATTGCCAATAACATCCTCTTCCAACATACCAGTCTCATCAATGAAACCCTCTTTGACAAATACGGCCATCAAATCGAGGATTCCTGAACCACAGATGCTGACAGGTTCGGCAGCACCGATGGTCTGAATGTCCCATGCGCCATCTTTGAAATCAACTACCGAAATCGCGCCGCGTGTGCTTCCTGAACCGCAGTTGATATTGCCACCCTCAAAGGCCGGGCCAGCAGCAGTGGAAGTGCAGATCACCTTGTCTCCGCGCTTGAAGATCATCTCGCCGTTGGTTCCCATATCCATCAAGAGGAAGTCGTCTTCCTCGCCCAAGGACCTGAGGCCAGAGACCAGGTCGCCACCGACATAGGCGGAGATGAATGGCAGCACCGTGCAGGCGCAGTCCAGGGTGCCTGTTTTGAATATATCATTGTAGGACTGCTCAACAGGATAGTCGTGGGCCGGTGTGAAGGGCACAAAACCAAGTGAACGACAGGGTATGTTTAGCAGGATATAGGTCATTGTGGTGTTGCCGGCGATGACAACCCGCTTTATCTGCTCGGGCTGGACACCGGTATCCTTGATCAGATTAACAATTGATTTGTCGATCTGCTTGGTGATCAGAGCCGAAAGCTCAGAAGAATCGTCCAAGCAGCAGTTGATGCGGGAGACAACATCAGCGCCATAGGGCAGCTGTTCGTTAAGCTGGGCAAAAGAGGCGATTTCGCTTCCAGTCTCCAAGGACAGCAGTTTACCGACCACCGTAGTCGTGCCGATGTCGACAGCTATTGCCAAATCGGAATCATGGGCTTCCTCGGTCAACTGGAGATTAACTGTCTCGTCCTTTTTGCTGTCCATGGAATCAACTTGGATAGCGTATCCCTCGTCGCTTTCCTGGCTGGGGATCACAACCTCCATATCTCTTGTAACATTTGTCAAGCAGGAGAAACGCTTTTTGCCATTTATCATAACCGCGCATTTGCCGCAACGACCGATACCGCCACAATCGGCATGGATCTTGTAGCCTTCCTCACGGATGATCTCAAGCAGGTTTTTACCGACCTCTACCTCAAGATCTGCATTCTCTTCCGGAAACTTTACGTGCTTCAAAAGATCACTCACAATAACCCCTTCCACTTCAACGGTGAACAGACATTTGTTGACTTAAGATTTCCCTCTCTTAGCCACAATTATTATCCACCATCAAGTACCTTGAAGATACTATGAAAATAGTGATTTTCTGCTCTATATGCTCTTTATTCTCTAGTCCTCAAAAGTAAATGACACGTTACGCGGAAGCGCCAGGGAACATTCAGCCTCAATAGCCTTTGTAATTCCCGCAACTGACGGGCAGGCACCGTGATGAGGGAAGTGTTCCCGTGCATAATCATAGAGGGGGCCATCCCCAGGAGCTTTCATGCAAATATCAAAAGCATTAAAGGTGTCTCCCAAATTCTCGACCAGCTTTCCGACTCCTGGGCAATCACTCTCAATGCTTAATTTGACCTCCATACCATCTTCGGTAACAGCTTCCACTTTGGTGATGAACCCACAAACTCCTGGATCAATCGTCAACTTTGTCATCGGATCTCCTTCCTCCTTGGACAGTCACAGCTTACTCGCCTTGTGATACGCAAACCCTCGAACCGGTAAATGTTTAAACGGCATTCGCAGATCCACACAACACCCAAGGCTTGCGCCTGCCCGAATCATCAATTAGTTCCAGAACAGGATCAAAAACAGTAACAGTATATGCCTGGAAACAGGTAATTGAGGCCGAAATCGCCTATTTTTAAGATGCCCATCAGATCCTCTGCCGTGATTTCTTTCGTATTATCTTCTTCCACCACTGGAAAAACCTCTTGCGCTTCAGGGCAAAGATCACGGCAACAACCAAGGCAATGAAGAGAATAGCGTGGAAAGTTGTCCGGTAGTCGATAAGAGTCATTGGCAGACTTGTGTTCTCTGTGACAAAGAAGATGATAACAGCCAGGATAGCCAACACTATGCTTACCAGAAGACCGATGTCCCGCCGCCTTTTGCCGCTTTTTCGGTAATCCATATATTCGCTTTCCTCGTAGTCCTTCTCCAGCCGTACCAGAGAGACGATCAGTGTGAAAATGGCCAACGAGACACCCGTAATACTGAGAATGAGGTTGGCCAGGACCCAATGGGAACCGTTGGTGCCAACTGGCTTGACTTCTGCGCTACCGATATCGTCAGTCGTAGTTACCGATTGGAAATCACCATCAGGTACTGGATCCGAGCCTTGAATGCTGACATATGTTGTATCGCCAGGGGTCGATGACGGAGTGCTGGTTGAGCTTGGCTCCGATGTAGAGGTTGGTGTCTGGGTCGGGGTTGGCTCGGTGGCCAGTATTGGGATAGGATCAGGGATCAACTCCAATGTCAAGGGTGTATCCAGAGTCGGCATTTGGATCGGGGTCAGCTCGGGAGCTAACTTTTGAGTCGATTTAGATGTCGATGGTGGCTCGGACATATGTGATCTATCCGCTATCGCCGCATAAACGGCAGTGATCGTCAGGTCAGACTTGACATTGTTAAGCTCACGGTCCCAGCCGAGGAAGTTATAGCCGCTGCGAGTTGGATTTGCAGGAACTTTAGCACTGCCGCCATAGGGAACAAGTTCTGACTTCAAAATCGTCCCGTTCCAATCCTTGAAGACAACTGTGCAGTAATTCATGACCATCTCAGTTGTAGCCATGTTGCCCAAAATGAAAAAATAGTCTTTCGGGTCAAGGCCACCCCCAGCTATTGTCAAATCTCCCGTAAGCGAAAGCGTCTCACCTGCCGCAAAACTAGCTGCCGGCAAGCTGCAGGTAAATTCAAATGTGGTGGTCATGCTGCCCGCACTGTCCCAGCCACTCTTCAGTTTCACGGGAATGACGAGATCCCCCGTGGCAGAATCCATTATCGGAGCACCATTGAGCTCGAATATGTCGCTGTTCATGCCGGCCAAACTGGATGCGTCTACTGTGGTCTGAGAATCGGGATGGATGACAAATTGTCCAATCGTCAGATGCGGATCATCGCTATGCTGATCAAAAACCAGCACATTATGCAGTTCAGAGCTCATTTCATAACTGCTGGCATAGGAGATTGTATAGTTTGCCTGCTGTCCCCAGACCTTTTCCAGCGTGACGGGTGCGGTGTATTTGATCTCACTCCAATCCTGTTCTGGCTGGATGAGTGTGACCGTTGCGCCATTTGCATAGGCATCAAGTGGAACCGCGACGAGGATACGTCCATTTGCATCTTTGCTGGTCGAATAGACCTTGATATCTGCACCTTCAATCGGTAAACCGGAAGCATCGGTGGGGAGAACAGCTGCGAAGTATTTCTTGCCACGATTGTAATTGGCTGGTGCGCCCCCTGTTATCGGTGCAGGCACAGAGAATTCCGCCTTGCTGCCTGCTTCTACCTTCTTCATCCAAAATGCAATAACATAGGAATTGAAGCTGGGCAGCTTCCAGTTGGGCAGAGCATTTCGCAAGAATGTGTAAGAATCCGTATTGGGGTTTCCGACATAGAAGTTGGCGGAAACCGGATAGAGCTCCCTACCGGCAATGCCTGCATATCCAGTCGTAATACATGCACCGCTGTTACACTCATTGCTCAGGTAAACATGCCGCTGGGTGGTGTTGCCAAAGGAGATGGCGTTATCAGAAGTCACCCCAGAAACGCTGCCCTTGTTCAACGTCAGACTACCGTGCGTATCATCTGCATAGAGACGAAGGGCATTGGGGCCATTGTCAATCACCCCGCCATTCATCTCAAAACTGGCATTGCCCTCGCTCACCACGATGCCTGCTGTCGCCCCGACAGCTGAATCACCGGCCCTATTGCCGGAAACAGTTCCGCCGTCCATGATCAGCTTGGAACCGTCTTGCTGGATGCTGGCAGCACCACCATAGGCAGAATTCGATACAGAATTCCCGATGAGCTCACTGCCCTCCTCCAGATATACGGTACCGCCATTGAATATGTAAATACCTCCGCCATTGGTCCCCGCTGCAATATTCAGGCCGTCAGCCAGAGCAGTGCCCACTCCGCCGATGTTGTTGTTGACCTTGCCATACACCTTGACAGAAACCGCAGTGCTACGGCTCACACAGATGGCTCCACTCTTGGTCGCATTATTGTGAATACTTGCACTTGCTCCGATGATTGCAGACCCTGGCTGGCCAGTATTGGGATCAAGTGTTGCGCCAGCAAAATAAAGTGCGCTCTTGGCACCCCTGCCACCGGATTCGGGAGCGGTGTCCTGGCCTCTTTGGCCAATCATATTGGCAATTTCGCCATTCATGAAGCACCTGTAGCTGCCTTGGAACTTGACGCTGTGGGCATTAGCGATATTCAATATCTGGGCACCTTCATTCATAAAAAAGCTAGAGTTGGAAATAGCAACAGCCGCCTCCCCATTGGCATAGAAAATCCCTGCGCTGCTGGCACGCGTTTTATCGGCGTTTGGATTGATGTCAGTGACGAGACGTCCCCCATGCATCACCAGGGTTGCGCCAAACCAACATCGCACAGCCGTCATGCCACCAAAGTTACGGAGCTCAGCCCCTTTCTTCATGACTATCGAAGTGCGGGCAGCATCTGAGGAGATGATGCTGTTCTGAACAAAATTCGTGCCGGGATTTGTGGAGTTGGCAGGTGTCGGAGCATAACTGAAGTTGGTTCCCTCATGAAGATAAGCGTCGTCAAAGATGATGTTTTCAAGGCTTAAGGTGTAAGGAGTATCCAGATCAGACGGAATGGTCTGAAGCTCAACCATGCCGGGATTGTACTTTCCGCGTGCAGCGTCATTCAGGGTGGCAAAACCGCTGCCACGCTTGATTGTGAAAGGTTCAGAGCCCAAGCTGGTTATGGTAACACTCTTGTTGTAGTAGCGAGCACAGCTTGTTGAGGTCAAGTCAGACATGATCACGACTTGAATGTTATCTCCTGCTGCAAAAGCAGTTCGCGCCAGTGTTGCCCAAGGTTTGGCCTCAGATCCATCGCCCTTTATGTCATTTCCTGCTGCGGAGACATAATAACTAGCGTCGTACAAAAGTGACCAAGTACTTTTTTCTGCATTAGAGGGAGCAGAAGGGTTAGCAATGGCAGGAGCAGCAGCAGGAGCATCCGAGGCTGCACTTTCACCTGTGGATACCTCTGCACCGTTAGCGCTGTTGACTTTGGGAATAATTGCTGCAGTAATATTTGCGGTTTTGCTGACACTTGTGAATGACTCCGCACCATCATCGGTGTTAGTTGCGGAATAGGTATCACCTATAGGAGAGCCTTGATTGATGTCGCCTGTCTTTGCGACAAGATCCGTTTTGCCATCACCAGAACTTGCTTTTGCCTCAAAGGAAGACAACCATATCATTGCCACCGTAAAAATAGGCAGCAAACAAAGAAGCATTGCTGCTAATCTGCCTGTGGCCAGCTGACTTTTCTTGCTCTTCATTTTTTCGCGCCCCCGTTTTTGCGCCCCAGCGTTCAAAACTGTCGCAGCCTTGCCTTTACCTATTGGCTTAAGTGTGGTGCTTCTGGTGCCGTTGTAGCTCAGATTTGCCCAATGGCTCCGGAGCCTTCACTTCCAAAGAGGTACATCAAGAGAGCTGCACAAGTTTCAAACACCCTTGGATGTAAAATAGTATATCAATATGCAGCTCTAATATTCAAGAAATCCGCAAATTTTCAGTAATATCTGCGTACTATCTATTTAATATGCGTGATTGTTTATAAGTCAACCACGTGGGTGAGCCTTGCGATGGGCCTCTTTGAGGTGGTTGATCGAGAGGTGTGTGTAGATCTGTGTGGTTTGCAGATTCTCGTGCCCCAGCAGTTCCTGGACGCTACGCAGATCCGCTCCACCTTCGATCAGGTCGGTGGCAAAGCTGTGCCGCACATCATGGGGGGAATGGGTCGTGTCCAAGCCAGCCCGCATCAGGCAGCTCTTGAAGAGTTTCCGCAGAGAATCGGCGGACATCGGCCTGCCGCGGACGGAGAGGAAGAGCCGGGTTGATTGATCTGACTGGCGTGACAGATCCAAGTGGTGCGGCTGGCTTGGCTGGTGCGGTTGGCTCGACTGGTTTGGCTGGTGCGGCTGGTTTGGCTGGTGCGGCTGGTTCAAATGGCCGCTCGACCTGTCCACTTGTTTCGCCTGACCACCCGTGCACCTTCGAGCAGCTGACAGCTCAGGCCTTCCCCGCATCAGGTATTCACTCAAGTGCTCCAAGGCCAATTGATGGAGAGGCACGATGCGCTGCTTGGAACCCTTCCCGAAAAGTGTTACCTGATGAGACTGGAGATCCAGATCGTCGACATCCAAGTTGGCCAACTCCGAGATGCGGGCCCCGCTGGCATAGAGCAACTCGAGGAAAGCCCGGTTACGTATCTCCACCGGACTGGAGCCCTGCTCTTGGGAGAGCAGGGTATCCAGCTCTTCGCGGTTCAAGAGCCTGGGGAGGTGTTGGGGCTGCTTGAGGCCACTGACCACCGTCAATGGGTCATGCTGGATCTTCTCGGTTTCCTCCAACCAAGCAAAAAAGGTCTTCACCGCCGACAGTCGACGATTGATTGTGCGGCGGGAATAACCCGCAGAATTCTGCTCGCCCAAAAAACCGCGCAGGCTGCGATGATCAAGCTCTTGGATCACATAGCCCTGACGCTCCATCCAGAATGCAAAGATCTCCAGATCACTGCGGTAGGCCCGGACGGTATGGGCAGACAGCCGACGCTGCTTCTCTAACA
>JAIRUT010000087.1 GCA_031254255.1 Coriobacteriales bacterium | reverse complement strand
GTAATAGATGAGTATGCGACCGTCGTTGGGGTTGTAGAAGGACTGCAGGGCATCTGAACCGCGGGAGATGACTTCGTTGTTCCACATCCAGCTTGATTTGTAGATCACCTCTTGGTTTTTGAGGATCTGGCTGGCCTGAATGGCCAAGTAGTGGGATATTGGAATATGCACTCCCCCGTTCTTGCTGTATTGGGGGTTCAGCTTGTGCGGCTCCTCAACGCCGGGCACGAGGGCTACTGTCCAGATATCGCCATCTTGAACCACGTAGTGAATGTCAGGGTTGTTCTTTATGTTGTTGACTTCCTGATTGTAGATATCCACCGAGCTGGCGTAAATGCTGCCGTCGACATGTAGACCCGGCCCCTCGCCCTGGCCATTATCGTTATAGATCATCAGCGGATTGGCTGGAATGGAGTCATCGTTACTGAGATTTGCATAAATTGCCCGCCAACTGTTCTGGTTGAGATAGCCGACTATATGCTCGATGGCCTGACCACTGCGGTCGATCAGCGTATTTCCGGTATCTCGATCAATGACGGGCTCCCTGATCAGATCTGAGTCCTTGGGCCTGAGCTCAATGGTATGGATAACAAAGACCTTCGGCTGGAGATTGCTGTTCGCCATTTCCTGATAGCGTTCGGCCAGCTCTGTGAAGTCCACACCGGCTTTCGCAAACAGCCCGGGGGATGGCGACTGGCCGAACAGGCGGCCAGCATTGACGAAGGCCGCGGCAAACTCCCCTCTTGTCTCCGGGTCAGCGATCACCTCAAGGCCAACTGCGTTTTCTATCATCCCGCTGGCCTCATTTTCGCTGATCGCTGCATTGATCAAGCTGGATAGATCGCCTGCGGACTGCTGGATCAATCTCTCAGTAAAGTTGGCGTTGGCGGTGGCGGCCAGCTCCGGATAATTCTTGCGGGCGGCGGCTATACGGGAAGCGGTAAGCACGGCTAGATATTCCCTTCGATAAGTTTCTCAAGCTTGCTCGGTAATGATGATGGATAAATTATGCGTGAACCGTTGCTGCCAAAGATGTCATAAATTGCATCATAGCCGATGCCAAGACAATAACAGATCCAGCCGTGCGAGAGCAATTTATCGATTATTCGGGGATTGAGGTCAGCATTGAACTCGCCGTCAGTGATGACGATCAGAATCTGTTTGCGCTCATGATCGGTGGGGATCTTAGCGATATGTTCGAAAAAACTGGCGCTGGTCATTTTTCCGCAGGCCTTGCTGATCTCGCTGTATGCATCCAGTCGCTCCTTGGTGGTCAGACCGTGGGAGATGGGCTTGGGCAGGCTGAAACCCTCACCGAACGTGTATAAAGCGGAGCGGATATCCACATCTATCTCGAAACCGACCCGTTCTTCGGCCTCACTGATGTCGCGCTGCATGCCGGCTAAGGCCTCCAGGCAGATCAGGGCACTGGTGGCGGCGTTCTTGGCCCGCTCGCCAAACATCGATCTTGAGCAATCAAAGGCAAACACAAAATCGGTCTTGCCCGAGAGCTTGTGATCGGAAATGCGCCGATTGTAGTCACTGAAGGCCGGCGATTCACTGCGCTGGAGCCTGAGGTCAACAGCAGTGCGCGCCAGATGCTCGGGTGTGAGGATCGCGCCCTCATTATGGCCACCTGTCAGTCGACGATGTGTGTGAACGTTCTCGTTCAAAGTCTTGCGCAGAACATCCCGCAAGTCATCAATTGTCTCGCGCCACTGCTCGACCTCTGCGTTATAGCGCTCGATATCCGCCAGACTGTGACCGGTCTCTCGCATGAATTGCTCGGCCCGTCGGAAATCCGGATCCGCCTCACGACGATCCTTGATGGCCTCGCTACGCTCCCGCGTGGTTTGCTCACGGGTATAGTCTGCGATCGCTTGGTCTATCTGCGCCTGCTCCTGAAAGCTCATGGCATTGGGAAAGCGCTGCTTGAAATCCTTGTAGGAATCGGTAAAACCTGACTCCTGGTCGTTGCTGCTGTCACCTTTCCTGGCTACGTAGTCAGCCCTATCCTTGGCCAGCAGTTTTTGCCATTTTGGATAGATGACTTTCATCCATACATCGTATTTTTCGTTCAGGGGCATCAGCTCGGTTGGGGATTTTGCATACTGGGTGCTGTACTTGATCAGGTCTTGGCCGCTGCCCTTGAAGTTCCGGAAACTGGCGATCAGCTCCCTGACCTCCGGGCTGACCAAGGTGCCATCGCATGGCAGCATCTCCTCCTTGATGATCTTGTAGAGGAACTGATAGTGTCGGGGCATGCTGGTGAGGTTCGTGTCGGCCATGATGTGCTGACGGTAGACGTGCTCGTCGACATCCTGCATATGTGGCAGTAGAGCGTTTTTGTATTTATCGTCGTGAATATTCATGAAGATGGCAGCGAACACCTCTTGCGCCTGCCCAGCTTTAACAAAACGTTGATACTGTTGCATCACCTTTGGGTCGCGGATCTTGTCGGCCAAGCGAACCAGTTCGTGGATGATGGCGTTTTCTATGTCGTTGATGCTGAAGTTCCTGTCGACGAAGCTCTTGGGATCGACTGTGATCTCACCGGTCTCCAGATCCATCTCCCATTTCCGGCCAACTAGCACGCTGACATTGCTCAGCCCAAACAGCTTTCCGATTGTCGATACTTCGTCATCGAAAAACTGAGCGATCTGCTTGAGCAGTTCCTCGCTATCAATGGCCGCACCCATGCGACCCGCAGCACCGGCGAGATCAAGACCATCTTCAAAGAAGAGTGTTTGTGTGGATGTCAGATCATTCATATTATTTCTGCGTACTGCTTGAAAAATACAGGTATTTTGCGAGGCATTGCGTTTTGTTGGATGCAAGATAAGGCTATAATAACCCAAATGACCAATATCAATCAGACAAGCAAATCATCTGCGACGACAGGGTCAATGCGGCGCTCATCTGATGAGGCCAAAAGACTGTATATTGCCCGTCAATCGTTTTGGAACACTGCCCAAAAGGCTTTGCATGATGACGGGGGATAGATTGTTGCAAGCAGGCCTCTGACCTCGGAAATTCAACCTGACCATCGCGAAAAGACACCGACTGGTTTCTTGGATCTGGCTTTTTACCGGTCCAAGCTTCTTGATGACTTGAACGCTGACTGGCGTTTTGCCATGCGCGAGCGGACGGATTCAGACGAACTACCCCGCTGTCTGGAGATAAACTCAGAGCAGATCAGCCAGTATCCCGGCTACATTCAAGATGGCATCTTCGAGGTTCAAATTATCGATGCCAAGTTGTCGCTTTTACGTCAAGACAAAGAACTGGTGGCCAAAGCTTCTGAGTTACTGGACGAGAGATATCAGATCCTGAAGCTGGCCAGCTTCGATCGGGTCTATGAGCAGGCCATCCTCCACTTCCGCAGGCAGATCACTGAAGTTTACGCCAGAGTCGGTAGCAGCGGCCGGGCTCTGAACATATTGGACAAAAGGCGCATCGCCCAGTTGCGGGAGAAGCTCCAGCGTGTGGACGTTTTGTCCGAGAAGAACATGGCCCGCATACCAGAGGCCTTGGAAAGCCAGTGCATCACCGAATATCAACGCTTGGAGCGCGCCGAGGATCATCGGCTCTTGGAAAGGGGCCTACTACTGACTGGCGACATGATCGAGCACATCGAGATGAGTCTCCCGGCACTCAGCGCTGGCCGGCCCGTGATGTTCGTCGGCGACACCGGCGGCGCCAAGACCGCTCTGACAAAATTCATCAGTCGCGAATACTTTGGCGTGGAGCCGGAACTGGTGTCCTTTCATGGCGAGGTCAATGCCTATCAGCTGATGGGCAAGGAGGGCCTGAAGGGTGGCGAGACCATTTTTAAGCCCGGACCGGTGGTGCGCGCCTTGGAAAGCGGCACACCTCTGATATTGGATGAGATAAATGCTGCGCCGAATGAATTCCTGAAGAGGTTAAACGAGATCACGCAGCTCAGGCCCGGTCACAGATTCCGTGCTCAGGAGGACTCCGGACGCGAGATTGTTGTGCAGCCTGGTTTTTGCGTGTTGGCAACAGCCAATGAGAAATCGGCGCGCTACAAGGGTGTTAACGTGATGTCGGCTGAGCTGAAGAATCGTTTTGGCGCCAATATTAGGCGTGTGCAGTTCCCGGACAGTGAGGTGGTGACCAGCAAAACGCCGACCGACAATATGCGCTTGGCTGCGGCAGCCTTGGTCGATGACAACGGGGAGTTTTTGGTCGAAATGCCGGACGAGCAGCTGGATTCATTTGTCAAAGCGTCCCATTTTTCCCAGCGCCTATTCACAGGCAACTATGACTACAGGGAAGCGGCCGGGGTGATCGCCGAAGACAGGATTGTCGACGACAAGCCGGGGCTTGAGGATACCGTACTCTCACCACGCATGATGGCCAGCGTGTTGGAACAGTTCCGTGACAGCCGCGGCAGCATTGAGCTCGCCCGGATATTGAGCGAC
>JAIRUT010000072.1 GCA_031254255.1 Coriobacteriales bacterium | reverse complement strand
AATGTGCGACCCGAACGTCTCAAGAGTCTTTTTGCTGCTGGTCTTACCATGTCCCTGCATTGCGAAGTACGAGCGCCCGGAATCATCACAGCCGATACCGATGCATATCTTGTTGCGCGACAGTCCACGCAACAGCTTGCCGTCAACAGACACTGCCTCGGCAGCTGGAACCGAATGGTATGTCTCGTCTATCTGGACGCGTCCTGACAGTATGGTCTCATCCTGGATTCCATCCAAGACAGCAAGGACCTTTCCCAGCCAATAAGGGATCGTTGTCACACTTCTCCTGTCCTCCCTGGTGATGGCATTGATGCTCTCGTAGGAGAACAGCTGGATGAGGAAGTCTGACCAAGCCGAAAGCGGCAACTTGCGATCCTCAAAGATCGTTCCTGTCACCGATGTGGATGTCTTGCGACATACCGTGCAGCGGTAGCGCTGGATGCCAGTTGCATCAAATCCGAACCGGACCAGGCGCGTGCTATAGCAAAAAGGGCATGTGTCCCTTTTGAATCCATTGAAAAAATCGGCATCGCCTTCAAAGGACTCATGCCGAAACCTATGAGCGCTCCTATGGCTTGCTGCAACCAGTGCCTGGGCAGGTGTCAATTCTGCTTCGTCGACCCCATCCCAAGGTGTGGCAGAAGCAGCGAGCCAGCGCTTTTCCCCTGTTTTCATGGTAGCAGTCCTCGCCGTTCGGATAGACGTCGGCACCGAGGACTGCTACATCGCAAGAGTGTCGCCGCCCACCCGAATGCTCTCGCAGGTGGGCAAGCTCAATGTGATGATTATAGGTCTTGGGTGGTTATCCGGCTGCCAGTTGTATCAACAGACTGCAAGGGGGGATTTTTTGGTAATAATCACGGAAGGCATCCCGTTTGTCACCACCCTTCAACTTGATATATTCAGGAAAGGAGAGGGGAAGCATGTTGATCTCGATAGAGCGCCTAGAGAGCAGGTTGGCCAATTCACCGGAGAGCAGATGGGAGTTTGTTGTCCAGATACTGTTTTCGTTCAACCATGGTGTGCCTAATTCTTCATAGTTTTTATAGTGAACTTAGAAAAATTGCCATTATACAAAAAGAATTCTTCATGCCAACAAGCAATGTTGTCCAATATTCACAAACCTTGGAAAGCGTCACACCCAAAGGTTATTGTGCAAGAGAATAGCTAAAACATGGTATAATCATAGCTAATATATTGATGAAGGGAGGCTGTTATGCCAGCCCCAACAACTCCCACTCAGGCAATCTCGGGAGAAGTAATGCGGGTTGTCTTGTCCCCAAACCTGAAGTCTCAGTTTCACGACAGATGCGCCGAGCAGGGGCAGAAGATGTCCGAAAGGATGCGTCAACTCATCGTCCAAGATCTTGCACAGGCAAAGACTCCCGCTGACAAGCTCGCAGACATCCTCGAATCCGCCAGCATAAAAAACAAGGCCTCCTGCCTTCCGGAGCCCACAATTGATGATATAGATGCCTTCATCGAATCAGTGCGGGATGAGCGCATCAAAGCAGGCCTCGTGTCATGATCAATGTCGTCATCGACACCAATGTGCTTGTGGCAACCCTGCTCACGCCACAGGGAGACCACGCCAAGGTGCTCATGACCGTGCTTCGAAATCCCATGGCTTTCAATCTGGTGGTGAGTTCACAGATCATGGACGAATACCGAGATGTCTGCGGACGCAGCGTCATCACACTGCGCGGCCTGAAACAGGAAGCCGATGCCCTCATCGCTCTCGTCGAATCGGTTGCTGAAGAGATCGTACCCAAAGCAATCCCCGAGCTGGTCTATCCTGACGAGAAGGACAAGCCCTTCCTCGAAGCTGCGGTATACACCAGCGGAATACTTGTATCCAACAACACCAAAGATTACCCATTCGCAGGAGTGAGAATACTGAAAGCCGGTGAATTCCTGAGCTTCACAGAATCCAAAGGACTGGGATTCCATCTTTGTAAGGCAGGCTGTCAGACAGAGAAAATTCCTTTTGAGATTGCCCTTGACACTGGAGTTTCTATGCGGGATGCGATGGCGGCATCCGAACGGATATGGAAGAACTCTGTAGAGACCGGTACGGACGAAATGACCCCGGAAGAAATCGATGCGGAAATTGCGACATCAAGAGCGGAGCGGAAAATGCACGGAACGACCGTATGAGCAGGCACCGTGTTGTTCTTGATACAAATTCTCAATCCTACGGCATTTTGATGATGGGCTTGATTCCGTGCGGCACACGAAAAACTAACTCTTGAAAACGTGTATAATTACAAATCATTGACTATTGTTTTCGTGATTTTGAGATCTTCAAAACAACAAATACAACCTCTCTTCAAGATCGGACCGCAAAATGTTCAAGAGAAAAATCTACGAAAAATTGCTGGATTGGAAAAACTCAAGCCAAGGCAAAAGTGCCCTGTTGGTCGAGGGAGCACGCAGGGTGGGCAAAAGCACAATTGTGGAGGAGTTTGGTAAAAGAGAGTATTCCCGCACGGCGATGATTGATTTTTCCGTAGTTGACGACGATGTCAAGAACCTCTTCACAACAGAGCGCAACAATCTGGACACCTTCTTCCTGTATCTATCCACCTATTTGGATATCCAGTTCATCGAGCGTGAGACTTTGATCATTTTCGACGAGGTGCAATTTTTCCCAACAGCACGGGCCTTCATAAAGCAACTCGTTGCTGACGGGCGCTACGATTACATTGAGACAGGATCGCTGATCTCGATAAAACACAATGTGGAGTCCATCCTTATTCCATCGGAGGAGGACTCCATGCGCCTTGATCCACTCGATTTTGAGGAGTTTCTTTGGGCGATGGGAAAGGACAGTCTGGCTGAAGTGGCACGAAAGTCCTTCGATGAATCAGACCCACTGCCTGAGGCGATCCATCGGGAGCTGATGCGTCTGTTCAGGGAGTACATGCTTGTTGGCGGAATGCCCCAGTCAATATTGGCCTACAAGGAGACTGGCAGCTTGGAGGCGGCAGATACAGAGAAGAGGCGTATCCTCAAACTGTATAAGAATGACATAGCAAAATATTCAGGTAGAGATTCTGGCAGGGTGATGTCTGTCTTTGATGAAATACCCTCTCAGCTCTCCAAGCATGAAAAGAAGTTCACGCTCTCTGCCTTGGGCGACAATGCTCGTATGCGGGAATACAGCGATGCTTTCTTTTGGCTGGCCGATGCACACATGACCAACAATTGCTACAACTCGACAGACCCCCATATAGAGCTGAATCTCAATGAGGAGAGAACCACGCTGAAATGCTACATGGCCGACACGGGATTACTGGTCTCGCACGTGTTTGCCGACAGGACGTACACTCCAAATGAGGTCTACAAAGACATACTGTTTGGCAGAATCGGTCTAAACGAGGGAATGCTTGTTGAAAACATCATCGCCCAGCAGCTCAGGGCTGCCGGGCATAGGCTGTTCTTCTTCTCAAGGCATAATCGCGAGAATCGTGATGAAACCATGGAGATCGATTTTCTGATTGTCAGGGAATATGAGAACGCCGCGATGAAGGCTAGGGTAAGTCCAGTGGAGGTTAAGTCATCCAGTCGGTACAGCACAGTGTCAATGGACAAGTTCAAAGTCAAGTTTGGAAAACGGGTCGGGACACAATACGTCCTTCATCCAAGGCCACTGAAGACGGTTGGCGACCGTGTCTATCTGCCACTTTACATGGCAGCGTTTCTTTAGGGTAGTACCGATTCCTGCTGGCAGCCTTTACTATCTCAAATTCCCGCCCAGCTTGTGCTAGGCCTCAACACCTGTTG
>JAIRUT010000061.1 GCA_031254255.1 Coriobacteriales bacterium | reverse complement strand
CTGCGGCGAGCATGGTGGCGATCCGGAGAGCGTCAAGGTCTGCCACAAAATCGGTCTGAGCTACGTCAGCTGTTCGCCCTATCGCGTACCGCTGGCTCGTCTGGCAGCCGGCCAGGCAGCTCTGGAAGAGAAGCACGCGAAGAGCGACAACCGTTGAGGTTTACGTTTGCAGCCTGCTTATAATGATTACTGAGGACTATTAAGGTCTATCGAGTTTAAGGGCTATCGAGTGTTGATATTCAGAATCGCTGAGGACACAATTTGCCAGCACTGTTGACACATCACTTTTTCGGGCAGGACCTTCTCTCCAAGATGGGCGAGGAGCTGCAGTTCAGCGAGCAGGCGCGCGACGCCTTCCTGCTCGGCTGCCAAGGTCCTGACCCCTTCTTCTTTACTGTCCGCAGTGCCAGGATTGTTGACCGGCGACGCTTTGGATCACACCTCCAAGCAGAGAATATAGCCAAAAGTATAGATGTCTTTCGTATGGCCTCTATTGTCAAGCCGGAGGACCGGCAGGAGGCTATGCAGGCCTATGTGCGTGGTTGGCTGGCACATCTCTCACTTGATAGCCTGGCACATCCTTTGATTTTCTACTGGGAGCAGGTGCTGGTCAATGCCGGAGTCAAGGGTTTGGCTCCGGATGCGGCCAGAGAGGTCCATGCCCAGATAGAGAGCGACTTGGATGCCATGCTGCTGCAACAAAAGCACGAGGTGACGATTCGTGATTTCCGCCCGATGAACGAGGTACTGTTGGCTTCCAGTAAGATGCTGGACTGGATCGGCGTGATGTATCGGCGGGTGGCCGCGGAGGTCTTTGCAATCAAGCTGCCAGCCTCGGCCTTCCGGACGGCTGTTCAGGACATGCGGCTGAGTTACAAGACCCTTTACTCTCCACAGGGAGTGAAGCGCAGCATCCTCGGCCGGATGGAGCGCATCTTCCGCAAGCATAGCATGGCTCAGGCGACCTCGCATCGTGTCGACGTTGGTGAGTCCTGTGATTTTGACAATCACCAACATGAGGCTTGGGAAAACCCCTTTACCGGAGAGAAATCCACGGCCAGCTTCATGGACCTCTACTCCACGGCACTGGAGATCTGTGCTACCAAGCAGCGGCTGTTGACAACCAGGGCGACGAGCTCAGAGATTGCTGGGCCGCTGAATTTTGCAGGATCCCCGGTAGGATGAACGGGACCAAGCTTCAATGTCGCTGATAGTCGCAAAATTCGGGGGAACATCGCTGGCCACACCAGAGCGCGTGAAGGATGTTGCCGCCCGCCTTGTCGAGTATCACAATCAGAAACATCGTGTCGTGGCCGTTGTCTCGGCCATGGGCAAAAGTACTGATGACCTGCTCAAACTAGCGCTGAGCATCAACAAGCGGCCGCCCTCACGCGAGCTGGACCGCCTTTTGGCAACAGGCGAGCAAGCTAGTATGGCTGTACTGGCAATGGCCATTGATGCCCTCGGCGTCTGCTCGGTATCGCTGTCTGGACGTCAGGCCGGCATTGTAACCACATCGGTCTTTTCCAAGGCCCAGATATCCGAGATTCATGCTGACCGCATCAATGAAGAGCTGGATAGCGGCCGTATTGTTGTCGTCGCCGGCTTTCAAGGCATCACCCCCAAGGGTGACATCACCACGCTTGGGAGGGGCGGTTCAGACACCACGGCAGTGGCTCTAGCTGCTGGCCTGAAGGCGGACATCTGCGAGATCTACTCGGATGTCGATGGCATTTACACAGCCGATCCCCGCCAAGTGCCCAGGGCCAGTAAGCTGAAATCAATCACCTATGAGGATATGTTGGAGCTTTGCGCATCCGGTTCCGGTGTCTTGCAGATGCGTTCGGTGGAGGTGGCACGGAACTTTAACGTGGTTCTTCATTGTCGTAGCGCCTTCAGCTCTGATGAAGGTACATATGTCAGGGAAGACCAGAAGTCCGGGGAAGGAGAGAGTGTGGAAGAGTCCATAGTCACCGGAATTGTTGCCGATTTGAGCAAAGTCAAGGTCACCTTGAGAGGTGTTCCGGATCGCATCGGCCTGGCTGCCGAGTTGTTTACCACGATTGCCGAGGGTGGCGTAATGGTGGATATGATTGTTCAAAACATCTCGGAGTTTGGCACTACAGATATCAGCTTCACGGTTCCGGAGAGTGAGCTTCCTCGCCTCAGGCCAATTCTCGACGGTGCGATCGAACAACTGGGCGCGCGCGAGTATATCATCAAAGAGGAGATGGTCAAGCTTTCCGTAGTCGGCGCCGGTATGCAATCTTCCCCCGGCATTGCCGCCCAGATGTTCAGGGTATTGGCTGAAGCCGGCGTGAACATAGACATGATAGCAACCTCCTCGATCCGAATCAGCGTAGTAGTAGGTTACGATAAGGTCGAAAGGGTGATGCAGGCCCTGCACACTGCCTACGGCCTGGACTCCAGTGAAGACTTCACAGACACCCACCTGAGCGCCGAGGAACTGGCAGCAAAACTCTCAAAAGGCAGATAAGGCCCATCAAATCTGCGATTATACTTGACAAATCATCCTTAAATGTTCTATCTTATTCACCTAATTGAATACGGTTTGTATATCTCCAGTTCCTGTGCATGCAGGGCATGTGTGTCGATATTTTGGGTGAGAATGTGAATTTATCGGTGCTTTAGGATAAGCAGATCGAGTCTCTGGCAAGAGATAAAGTAGACAAGGGGGCAAAATGGCTACTGGTGCCAAGAAAGTTGGCGGTGTTGTTGGCCGCTGGAATAATCCGTTATTTAGCAATTTAATATTGCCTTCAGGTAAAGCGTGGTTTGCGCGCTTGTTTTTGTCGGCTCCATCCAAGGCAGGATTTTCATGTATGCCGGTGCCGCCTGCAACACCCTGAAGGGGCGCAGGGGTGGGCGTGGCGGCTTGGCGATGGCTTCGGCCTGATGGGCTTCGGCTTCGGCCGTCTCCGCCGCCGCGGAATATGCCTTTGCGCCTAAGCTTAAGGTGTGCCTGGATGATGCATTTGCATTCTGTAAGAAAAGCAGCCTTCTCCGATCCAGCGAGGCGGCTTTGGGTTAAGCGAAGCATCAGTGAGTGAAGCATCAGCGAGTGAAGTGTCAGTGAACGACCCTGATCGGCGGTGGGTTGATCAGGTTTACGAGTAAGCAGTCTGCATCGGTGTTTGGCTGGTCGGACCGAAGACGAAACGATCCCGCAAGGGGAACAAGTTAAGGGGGCAATGAAAAAAAATGAGTAATCAATCGACAGCCAAGGGGCATTGGTGGAACAGGCGCAGAATGCTTGCGACCTTTGTCGCCATAGCCCTGGTGGTGACGGCAGTGATGGCTGGCACTTTCGCATGGAACGCCATCAGCCAGAAGGCCTTGAACGAGGTCATGGCCACTAACGTCAACCCCGGAGGACGCCTGCATGACGACTTTGATGGGGACAACCTCGACGTCTACGTGGAAAACTACGGAACATCACCGATATACGCCAAGGTGCAGCTGCGGGAGTATATGGAGACCGGTGATGGCGCCAGCCTGAAGGGCGCGTTTGATCCAAACGGAACGCAACTCGGTGGTGGCAAAGGCAAATTTGCCGTGGATACAAACAACCATGCCACACCATTCAAGGCAGGTGCGCTGATAGGGGATTCTTCCACATGGTCGATTCACACACCGTCAGCTGCGGGCGTGAATGACTGCGGTAAGGAAGGCACAGACAAGTACCACGACAACTGGACTTGGGCTATGGGCGGCCAGAAGATTTACATGCCAACCTTTAATAAGGATAATGAATCACTTGCAAGTGACATCACAGGCCTTGATACCACAGGTATCAGTTCAGCTCTCTACGGCTCAAGGGTATCTGATCCCGAAGGTGGCGGCACTCCCACTCTCGGTAAAGACGGCAGTCACGGACAATACGCACTAGGCGAACAGTCCACAGGGGCTACCAAGTACGCCAGTAAGACCACTTCTGAGACACACTATGCTAAAAATACCCTTTCCGGCACAGTCATCACCATGGCTGCTTGGCAGGCTGCAGGCTCCAAGCCTGGTAGCTACTGGGTTATAGCAGATGAC
>JAIRUT010000057.1 GCA_031254255.1 Coriobacteriales bacterium | reverse complement strand
GCTGGGCTGTAGTCGCTCCGACATTTCCTGCTCCGACAACTGTGATCTTTGGCATGGCCATGTTTTTCTCTCTTTCAAATCCCTTTCCACCAGAATTCCAGAAGAATCAGGCAGTGTTTATCACTTATTTCGTAACCAGCTTATCTGAGCTGGTCTTCTTGGTTGCAGACTTAGTGCTGCTTTTGCTGCTTTTGCTGCTTTTGCTACCTCCAGCGCTTTTACTGCTGCTTTTGGTCGTCTTCTTGGTTTTTGTAACCTTCGCGCCGTCTTTCTTGTCAGCCTTCTTAGCCTTCTCCGCCTCTTTCTCCTCTCGCAGGGGGCACTTCAGGTTGGGGCAGATCTCCCAAGGCCCGCGATTGGTTTTCACTATGACCTTCGGAGCCCCACAGGCTTCGCAGACCCTGCCCGTGGCCTCCAGCTTTCCGCGCTGCGGCAGCGGATAGGAAACATCGCAGGGATCATAGTTGCTACAACGGATGAAACGCTTCAGGGTGCGGGGGTTCTTCTGGGCAATCAGCGTACCCTCGCGGCCTTCGGCGGCACAGGCCGGACATACACCAACTGCGAGGTCAGGCTCATAGTTCGTGGAACAGAGCGGGTCAACGCACTGCAGCACCGGCTTGGACCTGAAGGCTGTAACCTTGATTTGGGCACTACCGCAACTTGGACAGAGTTCATCGACCGACTCTATCTTGCCCTGGGGCACGGGGTATGTGACATCGCAATCCGGCCAACCCGAACAGCCTATGAAACTTGAGCGGGTCTTGGCCGAGCTCTTCAGCAGCAAGTCCTTGCCGCATTTAGGACAGGCGCCCATGCGGGCATCAGCGGTTACCGCCTCGCTGATGGCCTCGCCGACCTCATCCTGCCTGGGGATCAGCTCTTCCATGATCTCAGCCAAGAGGTTGCGGGAATGTCCGACCACGGTATCCCGACTCGACAGGCCCTCGGCGATGTTGCTCATCTCTTCCTCCAGATTTGCCGTCATCTGGGGAGTCGTGATATGGGGAGCAAAACGACCGAGCGCCTCTGAGACGGCCATACCTAAGGCAGTCGGCTCAACCGGGTCATTGATGATGTAGCGTACCTCTGTGAGGCGTTCAATTATCGAATGGCGGGTCGATTTGGTGCCCAAACCGAGCTTTTCCATCTCTTGGATCAGGCGACCTTGGGAATAGCGAGACGGCGGCTCGGTCTGCTTAGCGGTCAATTCCGCACCGTTGAAGGCGATGGTCTGACCCTGCTTCAAGGAAGGCAGTTGCTCATCCTTTTTCAGGCCGTAGGGGTAGATGGCCCTGAAACCCGGATCCACCAAAACGTCACCCTTGGCCACAAAGCGCTCATAGCCGTCGGTGTCTGCCGCCGCGCTGCTGTCAGCACCAGACCCTGTCCCATCAGACCCAACACGCTGGTCGCGGACAGCCAATGTGACCTTCGTCCCCTCCACGCTGGCTGCGGAAGAAAGCGTGGCCATAAAGCGGCGGGCAACCAGATTGTAGAGCTTCCATTCTTCGGGACGCATTTTGTCTGGATTACCGACTCCAGTTGGATAGATCGGTGGATGATCGGTGGTCTCCGTCTTTCCCCGTGTCGCTTGGAGCTTGTCCTTGCCGAGTAGTGCCTTGGCATGAGCGGCATAAACCGGGACATTCGTCAGGGTCTTCAGCGTGTCGCGCAGATCCAGAGAGGCAGGATAAACGGTGTTGTCAACACGCGGATAGGAGATGAAACCATCCATATAGAGAGCCTCGGCAATGCGCATGGTGCGCGCCGGGGACAGTCCCTCGGCTGCGGCAGCCGCCTGCAGAGAGGTGGTGTTAAAGGGAGTGGGAGGAGCCACCTTACGCTGCTTGGTCTCGACACTCTCGACCAAGGCGCTGTCGGCACCCTCAAGCGCTGCCATCGCGGAAAGGGCTGCCGCCTCGGATTTGAAACGATCGGTCTGATGACCGGCTTCGAAGCTGCCGTCAGCGTTATCACCGGCTCCTGAGGCGGAAGCGGAAGCGTTGAAAGATCCCTTGATCACCCAGTAGTCCTCGGGAACAAAGGCCCGACGCTCCTCTTCCCGGGCGACGATCAGGGCCAAGGTCGGAGTTTGCACGCGCCCCGATGGTCTGGTCCGTCCAAAACCGGAAAACTTGGACAAGGTCAGGAAGCGAGTCAGCACCGCACCCCAGATCAGATCGATCCATTGACGCGATTCACCGGCCTGGGCCAGATTGGTATCCAGTTCATTGAGGTTCTCAAAAGCCCGCTGGACATCAGCCTTGGTCAACGCCGAATAACGAGCGCGAGTAGCCGGAACATCCGGTGCCACCTCGCGCACCATGGAAAGCGCATCGGCTCCAATCAGCTCTCCCTCACGGTCAAAGTCTGTGGCGATGATCACGCTGTCAGCCTTGGCGGCCAGATTCTTGATGGAACGGATGATGCCTTTCTCCGCAGGATGTTTGCGCAGGGGTGCATAGATCAAATACGGGAGGGCAGCAACCTTCCAAGCCTTCAGCTCCACGCCGTCTTCGACAAAGGGCTTCTTCTTCTTGAAAGGTGGTTTCTCCAGCTTATCGGGCAGTTGGGCCTCGCTGACCACCCCGTCATCATCGGTGGCATACCAGCCGAGCTTATTCTTATAGTGAATAGCTTCGGGAAAATCAACAGACAAGATATGACCCTTGAGGCCAATGCTCACCCACTCCTCCCCATCTTTTTGAAAGCGGTAGACCGCTGTATCGTAGACCTTGTCAGTCTTGGGTTTACCGGAGGCCAGAAGATCAGCGATCTTGTTGGCGGCGATGTTCTTCTCTGTTATGACCAAGCGCAATAGATATCCTCCCAACTTTATAGCGCTGTCCGCTGTGCGCTGCAATATAAAGAACCATGATATTTACATTCATCTGCATAGCATGCTGTTGCTTTGCATGTATTTATATGCAGTGGGTTATCCTACAACGCCAGATACTTCTTTGGCAAGCCAGGAAGTCCATGAATCCAGTCCTTCTTTGGTCAATGCACTGATTGGAAAGATCGGTGCCCGGTGATTCAAGGCCTGCACGGAATCTTCAAAACGCCGACAATCAAAGTTGAAAACCGGAAGGGTGTCAATCTTATTCAGGACAACAGCCTGCGAGACCTCGAAGATACCCGGATACTTGAGCGTCTTGTCGTCACCTTCTGGAACCGAGAGAATCATCACCTTGGCATTCTCGCCCAGATCGAAGTCGGTCGGGCAGACAAGGTTGCCGACATTTTCGACAATGATCAGGTCGAGGCCATCCAAATCCAGCGCCTCCAGGGCTCGGGCGATCATTGCGGCCTCCAGATGGCAGCCGCCGCCGGTGTTGATCTGAACAGCCGGTAAGCCGATTGCCTTGATCTTTTGGGCATCAACATCCGAGGCGATGTCCCCCTCGATGACTGCTATGGAGAACTGTTCGCGCAGTGCATCGATGGTGGCGAGGATGGTTGATGTCTTGCCGGCTCCGGGCGAGGCCATCAGATCAAGCATGTAGACTTTCTTCTCAGCAAGCAGTGCGCGGTTTTCCTCGGCCAGACGGTCGTTGTATTCTAAGATCGGTTCAGAGAGTTTAATCTCCATTTTCCACCTCGATGCTCTCAATGAAGAGTTCGCGCCCAGCCAGCAGCTCTGTCGCCAAGGCCTGGCAGGATGGACAGCTGCGATGGAAGCGGTCATGGTCAAATTCCAAGCCACAGACTTGGCAGCGCGAGCGCGGCGTGACCTGCGTGATCACCAGCTCGGCTCCATCAGCATAAGGGCTTTCGGGGGAAAGCACTTCGAAGGCAAACTCCAAGGCATCAGAAAGGACATCGCTCATGACGCCAACAGTCAGGGATATGCGGGTGATGGATTTCGCACCGGACTTTCTGGCCGTCTCGTCGGCGGTCTCCAGCACGCTGGTCATCAGGCTCATCTCATGCATCTTCCTTGGACTCCTTCTTGCGTTTCATGAGTGGATCCCTGTCAACATCGTACTCGCCCTCCGCCTTTTGTCGAGCGATCCGGCGTGACAGCACGATCCGCGACACGAAAAGCGAACCTTCATAGAGCACCACCATAGCCGCAAACATCAGGATCATCGTAATTGGATTGGCGTCCGGAGTGACCATCGCTGAAACAACCAACAAGATTATATAGATCACACGCCAGGAAGAACGCAGCTTCCTGTAGGGGACGATGTTGAAAATGGTCAGATAGAAGATGATCAATGGCAGCTCGAAAGCGATGCCAAAACCGAGGAAGAAAAGAAGGATGGTGTTCACGTAGGCCTTGGCATCCGGCCAGATCTGGGCAAAGCCCTGAGCCTGGTCGATCAGCCACTGGAAGGATGGCGGCAAGATGATGAAGTAGCAAAACACTGCTCCAATGATAAACAGGAAGACACCAGCAAAGAGCGTGGGCACCACCCATTTGCGCTCCTTGGGCTTCAGAGCAGGCAGGAAGAAGGCCAGAAGCTGCCAGAGCCAGATAGGTGATGTGGCAAATATGGCAGCGAAGAAGGCGACCTTGAAGCGCAAGGCAAAACCACCGAAGACATCGAACATGTTCAGCGCGCCGGAGGAGGCCATGGTCTTGGCTGAGGTGATCTGAGCCAGAGCATCCGGGTCCGCAACCACGTATTTGAGGATAGGCTTGACCAAGATGTAAATCATCTCGTAGGAAACAAAGTAGAGGCCAAGAGCCGCAACCAAAAGAGCGACAACGATCACCGTCAGTCGACGCCTGAGTTCGCCGAGGTGATCAAAAAGAGGCA
>JAIRUT010000042.1 GCA_031254255.1 Coriobacteriales bacterium | reverse complement strand
ACTGCTCATCGGTCTCTCGCAGCAGTCCGGGCTGTCCTTTGGGCGGCCTACCAGTGGCCACGGCTATGGCATCGATAGCTGGCCCTATAAGATCGACTGCCACCACCGACTTGTCCATTAGATAATCGTCGAGCTCAGCCCGCAGGTGCTCGTCAGCTATGGTATGGAAGAGGATCATCTCGCCAGGCGAGTCGTCGAGATGGCTTTCAATGAAGGGTACCATCTGTTCCAGCGAGCTGACCTTGGGAAGGCGATTGATCACGGATGTGCCGTCGGAGAACTGGCTAGCTGCGGCAATTGCCATGGTCGCAGCGCTGTCCCCCAGGCTATCGGAAATGATATTGATGATCGGCCGCTTCACCGGGATTTCTCCAGACATCGCCTGAAAAACACCAAGGGCGTGGCTCTCAGGTTGGTTTCCAAGCCCAGATTAAGACCGTAACGGCGGAGACCGTAACGGCGGGCCAAAGATGCTGCCACCTCTGAAGCTTGGGCTTTGCCCCAAACGACGCTGTAATGCATTCCTTTAACCTTCCAGGCGGCTGAAGTCGGCCAGGTCGGCAAAGATGGCAGTGAAGCGGTTCAGCAGGCGCAGGCGATTCTCACGCAGCTTAATGTCGCTATCCATGATCAGGACATCCTCGAAGAAGCGATCGATAGGGCCGCGCAGCGTGGCTAGGTAATCCAAAGCCCGTTCATAGCGGCCTTCGAGCAGGGCGGACTGCACCCCTTCCTCCACTTTTTCTATGACGTTCAGAAGCTGGGACTCAGCCTCACCAAGAAGCTCCCTGTCGATCTCCATGCCCAGCTTGGTGTTACGCAAGTTGTTTGCGCGAGTAAAGGCTGTGGCAAGGTCGGAAAAGAACTCGGGTTGGGTCTGGCGGCGGTTTCCGAGGATTTGACAACGCCTGAAAACCTCGGCTGGCTCGAGGACACCGGCAGCCATGACTGCATCAATAACATCGGGAGCGAAGCCCTGATCGCGAGCCATCACGCCCAGCCGGGTCATGAAGAAGTCCTGGACCTGATTGCGCGCAACATCAATGTTGAAAGTGATGCCGCTCTCAGCCAGAGTCAATAACACCGAATCGATCAGACTGTCTAGCTTGAGTATCGCGAAGCGTCCATCCAGCCCGGAAGCCAGTATGTTGATGATTCCGATTGCCGCACGGCGCAGGGCGAAGGGATCCGAAGAACCTGTCGGCCCTTGTCCGATGGCGAAGATCCCGCAGAGGGTGTCCAGTTTGTCGGCCAGCGCAACCACGGATCCGGCAAACCCCGAAGGCAACTCATCGCCCGCAAAACGCGGACGGTAGTGCTCTGCGACAGCCTGGACTACCTGGGGGTCTTCTCCCGCAGCAGCTGCGTAATAAGAGCCCATCAGGCCCTGAAGCGAGGTGAACTCAACAACTGCATGGGTCACGAGATCGGCTTTAGCCAGATCGGCGCTACGGATACACCGTTCCAGCTCAATCTCATTGGCCCCGGCCTCTGTGGCAATGCTGGCTGTCAGGGCCCGGATGCGCTTGACTTTATCCCCAACTGTCCCTAATTTCTCTTGAAAGACCACGCTGTCCAGTTTCTTCGCATGCTCGTCAAGGGTCAGTTTGAGGTCCTCATGGTAGAAGAAAGCGGCATCGGCTAGACGCGGCCGCACCACCCGCTCGTGACCCTCGATGATGGTCGAGTTATAGGAGGGCGATCCGTTGGAAACAACCAAGAATTGGTTCACCAGATTGCGTTGGTCATCGTAGACCGGGAAATAGCGCTGATGGGAAAGTAAAGCATCGATGATTATCTCATGGGGAATTTTCAAAAACTCCTCGTCAAAGTGCCCAACCAGGGTCGTCGGGAACTCCACAAGGTTCACTACCTCGTCAAATGTCGACTTAGGCAGATATACCTTGAGCCCGCTGGCCTCCTCGAAGCTCTTGACCTGGGCGTGAATGTGGGCAGCCCGCATCTCCGCAGAAGCCACAACCCATATCTTGGTCAGGACGGAACTATAGTCATCAGCACTGGCCACCAAAACCGGCTCAGGTGCGATCAGCCGATGGCCATGGGTCACACTGGATGCCGTCAAGCCAGCAAATTGTACAGGAATCTCCAGCTTGCCCCAAAGGGCCAGCAACCAACGCACTGGTCGGGAAAAGCGTTCGGAATGCGCTCCCCAGCGTTGGGATTTCGGCCATTCTATGGCTTTGATCAGGTTTTCAAGGATTTCTGATAGCAATGTCTCCGTCGGTCTGGCGACCTGTTCGACAGTGGCGAAAACGTATTCAACGTCATTTTCATGAGCTCGTGTCAAGTCGCGCACGGTAACACCCTTGCCGCGAGCAAAGCCTTCGGCGGCCTTGGTCGGATTGCCGTCCGCATCAAAGGCAATGGACACAGCTGGCCCTTTGAAGCGCTGCACCAGTGGTGTAGAGTCTGTGGCCAGACGCTTGATCTCGAGTACGATGCGCCGAGGTGTGGAAACTACAGACACGCTAGCATGCGAGAGGCGAGCTGTTTCCAGGGCGTTTTCAGCAAGCGTTTTCAATTGTTCAGTGGCTGAGTAGAGGGCCGTCGAGGGGATTTCCTCGGTACCGATCTCGAAGAGCAAGGTTGCTGGTTCATGAGGAACCTTGTTTGGATTGAAGATTGACGCTGTGGCGGTTGTGGACGTTGCCGCTGTGACAACCTCCGTAGCTGTCTTTGTGGCGGGTGGCACCAAGGACAGCAAGTCGGCCACCTCTGGCCTCAAGCCCCCGGCACTAGCGGCGCCCTCGGCACCAACTGGCTTGGCCTTGGAGTCAGACGCAGCGCAGACCTTCTCCATATAAGACTCGCAACAGGCCTTGGCCAGATTGCGCACGCGCAGGATGTAGCCCATGCGCTCAGTGGCGGCAATAGCACCACGGGCATCGAGCAGATTGAAGACATGCGAACACTTCAGCACGCAATCGTAGGCGGGCAGAGGATATCCAGCCTCCAGAATGCTTTGGCACTCCTGTTCCCAGGAGTCAAACTCTGCAAACAACAAATCGATATTGGCCAGTTCAAAGTTGTAGGTCGAATACTCGCGTTCGTTTTCAAGGAAAACGTCCCTGTAAGTGAAGATCTCAGCGCCAGTACTTGCGGGATTGCCGTTAATCGCGCCGTTGGGCACGCCGTTTGCCTCGCCCTCGCCCTCGCCCGCATAGCTACCACCACTCTGCGACCAGACGATATCAAAAATTGAGTCAACCTGCTGGATATACATGGCCAGGCGTTCCAGCCCGTAAGTGATCTCCACCGGAACTGGATTGCACTCCAAGCCGCCGACCTGTTGGAAGTAGGTGAACTGGGTGACCTCCATGCCGTTCAGCCAGACCTCCCAGCCGAGGCCCCAGGCTCCAAGTGTCGGTGACTCCCAGTCATCCTCGACAAAGCGGACATCATGTTGATGTGGCTCAATACCGATGGAGCGCAGCGACTCCAAGTAGAGCTCCTGAATATTGTCCGGTGATGGCTTGATTAACACCTGAAACTGATAATAATGCTGGAGACGATTGGGGTTTTCCCCATAGCGGCCGTCCGTCGGACGTCTGCAAGGCTGGACATAGGCGGTCTTCCAGCTTCCGGCGCCTAAGGAGCGCAGAGTTGTG
>JAIRUT010000135.1 GCA_031254255.1 Coriobacteriales bacterium | reverse complement strand
GAACCGTCCCCTTTTTGTCTGCAACCGTCCCCTGCCTACACCCTGTCTATGCAGGAGCCACATACCCGAACTACTCGCACGGTGGAATTATCTAGAACAAAATTTGGAGTTGATTCATGACCGAAAGCAACGCAAAAACAGTACTCAGGTGGCGCATTCATAACGGAGATCTGCCGCTCAGGCAGCGCCATCTGCGAGCTTTGAAAGTTTTGGATCTACCGGAGCCGTTGCTCGGTTGGATTCATGAACGCCTCGAGTGGGCGATGTTTAACATGTTGGAGGGCAAGAACGAGGCTGTTCTGGTTTTGGACATCGACCCAGCCAACGAGGTTCGGCTCTCATTGGAGGACCCAAGGCCTGCGCCCAGCTTTGGAACCGGGGATCTAAGGTCAGCAGACGATCGAGTAATCGGAATAGAGCAGACAGGTGAGCAGTTCCACGGTAGCGTCTGGATAGAGCGGGATGGCAGCCTCTATGCCAGCGTCGAGAGTCTGCATAGGGCTAGCGACACGCTTTGCCACGACTTGGCCAAAACCCTGAAGTTTACGCCGCAAACCCAACTCCTGACAGTCGCCGAGGTAGAGACAGCAGCAGCCCATGGTGCAGCTTTCCTGATCTCTGACGAGTTTGGCTTCCTGCCTATCACCGCTGCGAACTCCTCCGAAGAAGCTGGGGGAGAAATGCAGGAAGCCGGCGTCCCGACCGCCGACGTCCATGCCGATGCGGCCACTGCCGCAGAAGTCACTGCTGCAGCCACTTCGACAACTGAGGATTCAATCGCAGGCACCTCGACCATCAAGAACCCAGACACATCCACTCCAGCCACCGAGGCCATACGCAACAGTTTCTCCAAGCTTTGGAGTTAATCAACGAGGACTGATCAGCAAGATATGGGCAACATCTTGACAACCTAAGATGAAAACCGTTGACCTGATGCGAAACTGAGTTTTACCGTCAATCTTATGCAAAAATGAGCTCCATCATGTCAATCTGCTGCATTTCTTCCCATCGTTCAGCTGCCGGCCAACTGTCCGCAGGCTCCAGCTATGTCAGCGCCGCGGGAGCGACGGATTGAACACTCAATCCCCGACCTGTTCAGCTGGCTCTCAATTTCGTTCAAGCGCTGGAGGTTGCTCGGTCGTTGGGGGCTTCCTATGTGGATCGCAGACTCACTTGGCGGCTCAACATAACCTTCCGCATGGCTGCTGCGCCCTCCACACTGCTTTGCAGATCCTTCCATCTGGTTGACGGGAACCCTTACCTGACCTGTAGTATTTTCCAAGCGGTCGTCGACAGGGTTCAAGGGGATCAGGTTGACATGGGTATTCAGGCCCCGGCAAAACCCGATCAGGGCCCGGATGGCTTCTACGTCGTCATTCAGGTCAGCTATCAAGACATATTCCAAGGAGACCCGCCGCCCACTTTTCAAGTTGTAGTCCTTGAGGGCATCGTGCAGTTGATCCAGTGTCTGCCCGCGCAGTCCCGGCATCAGCTGATCCCGCGTCTTCTGGATGGCGGAATGCAAAGATACTGCCAGCCGCCACTGTTCGGGCTCATCGGCAAAGCGTTGGATACCTGAGATCAATCCAGATGTCGAGACTGTGATATGACGCGCTCCGATATTCAGCGTTGTCGGGTGGTTGATCAGGCGCAGGGCATCCAGCGTGGCGCTATAGTTTGCGAACGGCTCACCTTCGCCCATGGCCACGGCGTTGGTGATGCGCATGTCAAAATCGCGGGCGACAGTCAGCAGCTGGGCAACCATTTCTCCGGGTGCCAATTGGCGGATCAGACCAAGGCGTCCGGTGGCGCAGAAACTACAGCCTAAGGCACAGCCGACCTGGGTTGAGAAGCAGACGGTTAGGCGCTGGGCATCCGGGATTCCCACACACTCAATGCAGCAGCCATCTACCAGTTCCAGCAGATATTTACGTGTCCCGTCACGCGACACTTGGCATTCGACCAGGCGCGGTGGCACCAAGGGCTCTGCCGCCGCCAGTCGCTCACGCAGAGACAGCGACAGATTGCTCATCTCCTGATAGCTGCCAACACCATGCCCGTTATGCCCATAGAGCCAAGTCAGCAGTTGCCCAGCGCGAAAACGCGGCTCCCCCATATCAGTAAGCAAAATACCCAAGTCAGCGATACCATAACGATAGATGCCGATCTCTTTGGCCAGCATATCTTTTGCTTCCTCCTGTCCGCCTGCATCACGCCAGCAGCTAGCTGGCAGTTCATCCAATCCTAAAGATGTTGATTTGGGAACTCTTGCGCAAGGCCTGTTTTATTGACTTGAATTATTGCTTATCATTTACTCTCAAGTCTTTTACAATCATAGAGTAATCTAAATATAGAGTATAAAGTTTTCGGTATTTGCCCAGATCGATCAGACTTAGATAGGATCCTTGGGCAGAATCATTTCGCAATCGTTTACTAGGAGGATATATGACCGACCAGCATGAGTTTGCAAAGCAGGCAGATGCGATGTTGACTTGCGCAGAGCAGTCCAACCAAGCTTTCTTTGAAAATGTCGTGGATGGTCCAGACAGACGTATTGCCCTTTTAGTGGGCGGGCATTCAGCCGAACGTGAAGTTTCCATAGCCAGTGGGGCCTGCGTAGAGCGGGCTTTGGACAGGGCTGGCCACACTGTGCGTATCTTTGATCCGGCTCAGCCTTATTTGGCCCAGCAACTTGAGGAGTGGGCACCGGAGGTGGTCTTTATAGCGCTCCACGGCAAGGGTGGTGAAGATGGCCGCATCCAAGGTTTTCTGGAGACTATCGATCTGGCCTACACCGGAAGCGGGGTTTTGGCCAGCGCTCTGGCCATGGACAAGGGGAAGAGCAAGATATTCTATCGCCAGGCCAATCTTCCGACGCCGCCGAGCTGTACAATTCGGCGTGACGCCAAAATTGATGATTTAGCGCAATATATACAAGAAAGTATTGGTATACCCTGTGTCCTGAAGCCAATCGCCGAAGGCTCCTCCATCGGGGTCTATATAATTCACGATCCCTCAGAGCTCAAATCGGCGGTTAACAACGCTTTTACCGCTCACGAGCAGGTGCTGGTAGAGCG
>JAIRUT010000132.1 GCA_031254255.1 Coriobacteriales bacterium | reverse complement strand
CAACAGTAGTATGATACGGATAATAAACACAACAGGAAAGTACCCGTTTATTGCTTGTTCTGCATATTGCAAACAAACAAATAGATGAGTACTTTTCACAAGGTCTAAAGGAGGAGCATTAATATGGATAAAGTATACGAGTTCCTGAAAAAATCAGGCACCTACTATCTGGCCACCACGGACGGTGAACGACCCCACAACCGACCAATGGGATCCATCAACATGTTTGACGGCAAACTCTACTTCTCGACCGGCAAGAGCAAGGATATGACAAAACAAATCCATGCCAACCCCAATGTCGAGATTAGCGCCTTCATTGAGGACACTTGGCTACGCCTCAGCTGCACTCTGGTGGAAAGCACCGATCCGAATGCAGTGGATAGCCTGCTGGAGTCTTACCCATTCCTCCGCCCGGCCTATGATACCGCGAAGGAAGGACTTCTCTTCTGCATAACAAACGCTACAGCCACCTTCTTCCCCTTTAACCGTCCGGGGGATCCAGAAATTGTGAAATTCTAAAACAGCTCCAAGCCAGGTCAGGTCAGACGTCCTGCGGGAAAATCTCGCAGGACGTTTCGTATAAAATGACAACTTCAGTGATGAAGGGGAGAAGTATGCGGATATTGATGGTCGAAGATGAGAAATATATGGCAGAGGCTGTGGCAGCGGTGCTCAGGAAGAACCATTACGCCGTTGACCTGGAACTGAGCGGTGAGAGTGGGCTATACAGTGCATTATCTGGCATTTACGACATCATCATCCTCGACATCATGCTGCCCGAGGTGGACGGCCTGACCATACTCAGAGAAATCCGCGCTGAAGGCATCGATACCCCAGTGATACTGTTAACTGCCCGCGACCAGCTCAAGGATAAGATAAACGGCTTGGATATGGGAGCCGACGACTATCTGGCCAAACCCTTCCATGCCGACGAACTACTGGCGCGGCTCAGGGCTCTGGGGAGGCGAAGGGGTGACTTAAACGATGGCGGGCTGCTGAGTTTTGGCGACATAAGCCTCAACCCGCACACTCTAACCGCCTATAGCAACCAACAGAAAGCCAAGCTGACCTTGAAGGAATCGCAGCTTCTGGAGCTGCTAATACAGCGCCCGAACTTCATCACATCCAAAGAACTGATTATTGACAAGTTATGGGGATACGAATCTGACATCGAGGGTGCCCGCGTGGAAAATCAGGTCTCACTGCTGCGCCGAAAAATTGCTAGCTTGTCAAAAAGCATACAGATTGTCACAATACGGGGAATCGGATACAGACTGGAGTCTACGGAGGAGCTAGGGCAGAAAAGCGCGCCCAAGCAATGAGCGACGACTGACCGGAAGAGGTAACAACAATATTCAAAAAGCTCCGCAATAGGTTCCTCTGGCTGAACATGATCATGATCTCCCTGGTCATCATCATCTCCTTTTCGGTCATTTACTTCGTCTCCTATCAGAACACGAAAAACGATAACCGGCAAAAACTGGAGATGTCCCTATACTACCCTTCGTCAACCTATTCCTCGGCAAACCTTCCGACTGATCTGGCTGGTTATGACCTTTCATTTACGTTGCTCGTAAACGATTCGGGAAAAGTCACGCAAATCCGCTCCTTCTTCGAGCTGACACAGGAAGAGTATCAGCAGGCTGCCGATATTGCCTTGAGTCAACATGGTGGCTCAACCATCCGTTTCCAAGACAAACAGTGGATTTATACAGTTGAGAATCATCTGGTTACAGAGGTCTGGCCGAATGGTCAATCGACGGGATATCTCGTTGAGCAAAGAGTCATCAACTTCTTGGATGTGACAACCTCCCTTGCGGCATTGAACCGACTCTTGATAACGCTGATCGTTGCCATGGTGGTTACGCTTGCGGGAGTTTTTCTGATCAGCCTGGTATTTGCCAACCGGGCGATAAAACCAATCTCCAATACCTGGGAGGCGCAAAAGCAGTTCGTCTCAGACGCCTCGCATGAGCTGAAGACACCGCTTTCGACCATCACTGCAAATTATGATGTCTTGATGTCAAACAAGGAAGAGACAGTCGAAAGCCAGATGAAATGGCTCGGTTATATGAAGATAGGCATTGACCGCATGATCAAATTGATCAATGACCTGCTCTCCCTGGCAAAGATCGAAGATATCAACGTCAAAATCTCCAAGGAGAGGTTCGATCTGAGCGCACTTATCAGCGCTGCCATCGAAACTATGCAAGCCAGAACCCACGAGAAAAACATTAACCTGGAGCTGGATATTCAGCCCAATATCGTTATCGACAGTGATGCGGAGCTAGTGTTACAAGTTTTCACAATCCTTTTCGATAATGCGATCAAATATACCGAGGAAAATGGGGATGTTTCGATCTCACTGCAGGGAGCCAAAAACAGGGCAGTTTGCCAGGTTCGAAACTCGGGCGAAGCAATCTCCAATGAAACGCTGGCCAAGGCGTTTGACCGCTTCTATCGGGCTGATTCCTCCCGAACCTCCAGTGCTTCTGAAAACGCTGGCTTTGGTCTCGGCCTATCCATCGCCAAGGCGATAATCAATAAGTTAGACGGAGAAATCTCCGCCGAGAACACAGAGGCTGGCACGGTTTTCTCCTTCTCAATTTGATATTTTTCCCCTTCAATCTTTATTCAAGGTTACATCCATAAACTTACAACCTAATGCAGAAAGGACAGGCTCCAAGAAAGGTTAGGTTGTATGTACATTTTTCAAAATGCTCTGAAAAACCTGATACGAAATCGTGGGCGGAATATTCTGATTGCCATCATAGTGTTAGTGATCATTGCCACTACGGTGGTAGCGTTGATCATTAACAATACCGCCACGACAGTCATCAACGACTATAAGACGCGCTTTTCCTCAGAGGTCAGCCTCTCTCCTGACCAACAGAAGTTGATGGAACAGGCACAGCAGAGCAGCTCGAGCACCGGTGGCCAGATGCGGATCTCGAGGCCTGTCCTTTCTGCTGACCAGATCACCTCCTTCATGCAATCCGAATATTTGGATCACACGGTGGTGACCGCGGATACCAACCAAGTAACCAATGATTCCATTAAAGCGGTTGATCAGGACGCCGAGAACAGCAGCACAAGCACCAACTCGGGCGGAGGCGGACGAAATTTCAGATTCAATGCTGACGGCAACTATACGCTTTATGGCGACAGTTGGTCAGACTTCGTCAGCGGCACCAGAGCCATCGCCAGCGACGACACAGTCAGTAAAAACTACACAGAAATCGCAGACAACGAATGCCTGATCAGCCAAGATTTGGCGGATTTGAATAATATTGCAGTCGGCGACACACTGACATTCTCAGCAACTGTGGACATCGAGATACCATCCAGCGTCGATACCAGCAGTCTGAGTGATGGTGACATTATCACGATTGATGGGGTCGATTACACGGTATCGGCAATGGAAGTCCCCAGCGACTTCGCAGGCTCAAGCAGTTCTTCAAGTTCTACGAGCTCAAACAGTTCTACTATGTTTTCGGCATCACGGAAAATAAACTATGAGCTCAAAGTGGCCGGTATCTATGTCGACATGAATGATGCCTACGCCAACTCGAATATGCCGACAATGGCCGCTCTGAACAGTCGCAACAATGTCTACACAACCTATAACACTGTGGTAGCCGGCTTAAAAGCCGGTGAAAGTGGAATCGACGTCAACGCCACATTCTTCCTTAAAGATCCAGCGGATTTAGATGCCTTTACTGCTGACCTGCATACCCGTGGACTCTCGGATGTCTGGACGGTAAGTACAGACTCTTCCTCCTATGAAACAATCGTGAAGCCGGTGGAGAACCTGAAGTCCATCACCTTGACCTTCATGATCATTGTAAACGTCCTCGGTGCAGCCATTTTGATCCTGCTTTATTCACTGTCAATTCGAGAGCGCAAGTATGAGGTTGGTGTGCTTCGGGCTATGGGCATGAAAAGGAGCCGGGTTGCCCGCGGCCTTTGGTACGAGATCATCGTACTGACCGCTACCTGTCTGATAGTTGGTATCCTTGTCGGTATTGCCGTTGCTCAACCAGTATCCAATGCCCTGCTCTCTTCGCAAGCACAGGCGGTAGAAAATGCCAGCACTGGTAGCGCTAGTGCCGATAACGCAAGCGGCCCAGGCGGCCCGAGTTCCGGCCAAGCGCCCAGTGGTGGTGGAAACTTCAGCGGTGGTGGCCCAAGAAGTGGGCAGAGCATGTCCATATCTGGAAATGGCGGGCGCATCATCAGCAACAACCAATCCACTGACGCCAAGCCTCTCTCGGAGATGACTATCACCTTCAGCTGGATAACCATCTTAGAAATCATTGGCATTGCACTCTTGCTCTCCACATTGGCCGCAGTGATTTCAATCGCCCGAATCACCAAATATGAGCCAATCAAGATACTGATGGAAAGGAACTGACAAACATGAGCGTTTTAGCCTTGAAAGATGTGTCCTATCACTACGAAGGTACCACCAAAAATGTCTTGGACGGGATCAGTGCGGAATTCGATGTTGGGAATGTCTACACCATTGTTGGGCGTTCAGGCTCCGGTAAGTCCACCCTTTTGTCACTGATAGCTGGGTTGGATATCTGCAGCGGCGGAGCGATTGAGCACAAGGGTACCAACTTGGGAAATACCGACAGGGATGTCTATCGCGCTCAAGGTGTCGGAGTGGTGTTTCAGAGCTTTAACCTGATTCTGAATATGACTGCAATAGAGAATATCATCTTGGCCATGTGCATCGGAAATAGCGACGTGAAGGACAAGAAAATCTTTGCTTTGGATCTGCTGCGTTTGGTCGGAATCGATGAAGAGACTGGTTCCCGCAAGATACTCAAACTGTCCG
>JAIRUT010000128.1 GCA_031254255.1 Coriobacteriales bacterium | reverse complement strand
TTTGCCAACACCACCCAGGCGACGACATTCCTCCACGCATTCCGCGACTGCACCGCACTCACCACCCTCCCCGACAACCTCTTTGCCAGCAACACCCAGGTGACGAGTTTCAACAGCGCATTCTACGACTGCACCGCCCTGACCTCTATCCCCGACACCCTATTTGCCAACAACACCCAGGTGACGGATTTCAGCGCCGCATTCCGCGGCTGCACCGCCCTGACCACCATCCCTGGAAACCTCTTTGCCAACAACACCCAGGCGACGAAATTCCTCCAGGCATTCTACAACTGCACCAGCCTCACCTCCATCCCAGACAACCTCTTTGCAAGCAACACTCAGGTGACGAATTTCGTCCAGGTATTCCAAGGCTGCACCGCCCTCACCTCCATCCCCGCCACCCTCTTTGCCAGCAACACCCAGGTGACGAGTTTCGGCTACGCATTCCGCGACTGCACAGGGATAAACAGCAGCACCGACCTGCCCGACTGGTGGAATGACGCGAAATACCCCGCGGCCACCTACCCGCAGTTCCATCTGACGGATGCCGATGCGGTGCGCATGTTCACAGGTTGCACCAACGCAAAGAACTACGCATCCGTTCCGACGACGCCTCTGGTATGGAGGTGATAGGTCAACCGACACAAACGACCCACCAATTGACACAAGCGAAGGAGCCAAACAGCTGACTGACTGATAGGCTGATAGGCTGACACACCTACAACAACTGGACTGTCAACCTGTCAACCCAACAACTCCGCCAGCAACCGATCGCGAGACCACACCGCTGCTGCCCCACATCTCTTGCAGGGTAGCAGCGGTAGGTCTTTTCTGACCATAGGAGCAGCTATTGTTGGCAACATATACCAACGCCAACATTGCCATGGCATCAATTAGTTTTGGGGATTGTCTGAATTTCGTAGTCTTGATTTGGCTGGGGCAACAGGATTCGAACCTATATAGCTGGCACCAAAAACCAGAGTCCTGCCATTGGACGATGCCCCAGCGAGAAGCAATAATTGCAAGAAAAGAGTTTAATCTAAGTGCCGCGGAATGTCGAGCTTCATTGCAGATTGCTGCTATCCGTTAAGGTCTCCTGCAGCGATTAGTTGGCTTTGCCGGCCTTACTCCAAGAATTCCTCTATGTCGAGTTCCATCGCAGAAACATTGTCCAGCATCTCTTTGGCCAGTACCCTTGATATCTTGTCTTCGCGCAGAGCTGTCGAAATTGCTTCGCGCTCCCAAGAAAAGGCCATGCGGGTGATCGAGGTTTTGAGCTGTTCATGGTCCAACAGCTTACTAACAGTGGGCAGCACCCTGTTGCGAGTCGCCAAACGCCTATCCATGCGTTCCAGCTGTCTGATGAAGTCTGCTATGAAATCATTGATTAAGTTCGGGGAAATAGGTGGCTCGTCCATTGTGCTGTAGCGTTTGGCGAGATTTTGCAGTTTGCTTAAAACGAATTCCGTGTTCTCCCGTTGCAAGGCAAAAAGCTGGTTGCGGGCCCTTTGGTGACTGTAGTCCTGAGTGTAGTCTGGGTTATTAATGTGAGCCTGCTCGGCATGCTTCTTGAAGCGCGGGGAGAAGCGCCACTTGAGCTGCTCGAGGAGCATCTTCCAGCCTTCGACGAGGCCTGAGGAGTGCTCTAGCCTGGCGAAACGCCGACTGAGCTGGCTCAGATAATATGTGCCGACAAATGAGCTGACGTATTTTTCCTGAATCAGCTCCAAGGTGTGATGACGCTCCCAGATCAGGGCCAGCGTGCGCAATTGGTGCTCTTCGGCGCTGTCTGCCTCGCCGGTGTTTTTGAGCCGGATGATCCGCAGATAATACTGGCGGATGACCTCATCGGTTGCGGCCTTGTTTTTTGGTTCGGAATACTCCAAAAGATCATGGATGACTTTGCGCAAGATCTCAGTTCTGGATTTGGCTACTTCTACTGGGTCTTCCTTCTCAGCCTTTTTTGGACTTATTATCGGCAATACGATATTTGTCAGCAGAAGTGAGAGTAGGATCACGCCGGCAGCTACAAAGAGGATTATATTGCGCTCTGGAAAAGGGCTGCCATCAGTCACAATTAGCGGGATTGTAAATATTAACGCTAATGTAATAGCGCCCTTTGGGCCGGCAAACATCAGTTGCAATGCATCAAATAGATGGAGTTTCCAGTAGTTTGGGTCAGCGTGTGCTTTCTGAGCTTCATCTTGAATGATCAAGCGTCGGATTTCCGTGCGTCTCTTCTGCAGTCCTTTGAGCGCTTCGTTCCGCATTTTACGGTCTTTGGAGATCAAGCCGTTCCTGATTCCAGTGAAACCTGCACTTGAGCTGATGGTTGGATTGGCACCTGAACTAGCGTTTAGACTAGCCTTCGGGTCAGTATCCGAACTAGCGTCTGTGTCAATCGCTGCCTCTTCCATGGTATGCCCGGCCATGGCCACTCCACCGCAGGCAAGATTGACATTACGATGCATAATCAGGATCCAGATGAAGCGTATCAGGAGGATGGAGGCCATAATGGCCACGATACTCAGGCCGAGGAAGCTAAAGTTTATGTCATGGCGCTCCAAGATTGCTATGCCGATCTGTGGTAGCGCAGCGCCGAGCATAAGAAAGACAAGACCATTGATTGTGAAGGTGACGACCGACCAGACGCTGGAGGATACTATCAGGTTTCGTGCTGAGACCGGGGAGTTGGCGCGGGGCCTGAGTGAGTATGTAATACCAGCGGCCACCACTGCGATGATTCCGCTGACATGGAGCCATTCGGCTACCAGGAAGACCAAGCAGGGGGTGATAATCTCAAAGAGGACATGGAAAGTGCTGGATTCGATACCGCTGGCAGCAACAGCGCGTACGATCAACGAGCGGACGAACATCAGCACAATACCGACGGCAATGCCGCCGACAAACATTAGAATAAATGACAGTCCGGCGTCGAGTAAGGAAAATGTTGATGTCATGACCGCTGCGATGGCAAACTGGAAGGCCACGATCGAAGCCGCATCATTTAGAAGCGCCTCGCCTTCGAGGAGGTGATCCTGTTCTGCAGAGATTGAGGCCATGCCTTTCATTGAAAGCACCGCGACAACATCAGTGGGAGCAAGCGCGGCACCAAAAGCTAAAGCTGCTGCCAGTGGTATTGAAGGCACCAGCCAATTGGTGATGAAGCCAACCGCAAGACAGGTGGCAAAGACCAAACCGATGGCTAAAGACAGCACTGGACGCCTGAGCCTCCATAAACCGGCTTTATCAGCCTTTCTCGTGTCATAAAAGAGTAGCGGGGCGATAAAGAGGATCATGAATATCTCTGGATCCAAAGGATTTCCAGTCAGGGGAACGAATGGGATAAGCACCAAAAAGATCCCCAAGGCAATTTGTATAAGAGGCGTTGATATCCGCGGAAAACGCTGACTGATAAAATTAGAAATTAATACAGCAGCCAAAAGGATCAGGATATCTTCAAATGCTTGCATAAAAAAATTGTAACAGACTCGTAAGTCCTGGATACAAGCTGTTTCTGCATAGTCGCTAACTGATAAACTGGAATCCGTGAAATGTAAGGAGATACTTTTTATGGCTTTTTCAACATTGATATTGGCAGCGGGGGCGGGTACGCGAATGGTTTCCAATCGGGCAAAACCAGTACACGAATTGCTGGGTAAGCCGCTCATACGCTGGGTCATAGATGCGGCACAGACTGCTGGCTCAGAGCGTGTGTTCACGGTTCTTGGCTATCAGCGCGAGCAGGTTATCCCATTGGTCGAGGACACAACGGTCGTTGTCCAGGAGGAGTGCCTGGGTACCGGGCATGCCATTATGGTTACCCGCGTGGAGCTAGAGCACCTGGCCAGCAAAGGTGCCTCCTTGGTTGTGCTCAACGCAGATACGCCGCTGATTTTGTCGGACACAATCCGGATGCTGGCCGAGACCCAGCAAAGTACCGGTTCAGCGGTCTGTTTGCTGGCTCACAATGCACAAAATCCCGCTGGTTACGGTCGGGTAATTCTCGGTGAATCCGGGCAGGTCTTGCGCGTTGTGGAAGACAAGGATGCCAACGAGGAGGAGAAGCGCTCCTGCCTCTGCAACAGCGGTGCATACTGTTTTGACTTGCCGCTGCTACTTGAAAGCTTGGGGAAGCTGGGCAATTCAAACGCTAAAGGTGAGTATTATCTGACTGACGTTTTCGAATATTTGGTCAAAGCCGGGGAGAGCGTGGTGGCTTGCATGGCTGAAGAGTCCGAAGCCCAAGGAATCAACGATCGCCGTCAGTTGGCACTGGCCACAAAGCTTGCCCAAGAACGCATCAATACTGAATGGATGCTGGCTGGCGTGACCATGTTGGATCCGAGCGCGGTTTGGATCGGGGCAGATGTCAAGATTGACAACGATGTGGAAATACTTCCCCAAACTATGCTATCTGGCAGCACCACTATCGGACACGGTAGTGTGATCGGACCGAATACCCGTATCACAGACAGTATTATTGGCCGGGATTGCCGCATTGATGAGAGCATCCTCATTTCCTGCGAATTGGAGGATGGCGTGAACTGCGGGCCGCGTGCTTATCTGCGTCCAGGCACGTTGATGAAGCTTGGCTCCAAGGCCGGCACACATGTGGAGATCAAGAATTCGGTGATCGGTATCGGCAGCAAGGTGCCGCACCTGTCCTATCTTGGAGATGCCACGGTTGGTTCCGATGTGAATATCGGCGCTGGTACTATTACCTGCAATTTTGACGGTGATAAGAAGTACAAGACAATCATCGAAAATGGCGCTTTTATCGGCTCGGATACGATGCTTGTGGCTCCTGTTGTCGTTGGCGAAGGAGCTACAATAGGTGCGGGCTCAACGATCACCAAGGAAGTGCCGGCTGGGTCTTTGACGCTGGAGCGATCCGAGCAAAAAACCATCAAGGACTGGGCAGCCAAGCGTGATCGGTCAAATCGCAGCCAAAAGAACACGTCCAAGACGGAAGCGGAAAAATCGACAAAGAAGCAGGAATAGTGAGGAAACTGGCATGGTTGGTATGACGAAATCTCTGAGGATCTACAGCGGGCGGGCCAATCCACAGTTGGCTGAGAGGATCGTCAAGCTTATGGGCTGTGAGCTTGGCAACATCAAGCTGACGACTTTTGACAATGGTGAGATATATGCCCGCTATCTGGAGAGCGTCAGGGGTTGCGATGTCTTCATCATCCAGTCTGTTATCGGCTCTGATTTCGGGTCTCCCAACGATTCTTTGATGGAATTGCTGATAATGGCTGACGCAGCCAAGCGTGCCTCAGCCAGAACGGTTACTGCGGTGGTCACACATTACGGTTACTCTCGCCAGGACAAGAAATCTGCCTCCCGCGAGCCGATCACAGCCAAATTGGTAGCCAATCTGCTGACCGTTTCCGGAATTGATCGAACTATTGCCATCGACCTTCATCAGGGTCAAATCCAAGGCTTTTTTGACACCCCGGTCAATCACCTGACAGCATTGCCTATTTTTGCTGACTATTTCAACGCCAAGGGTTTGGAGAACGTCTGCATCGTCTCTCCGGATGTTGGGCGGGCAAAGGCGGCCAAGAAGCTGGCTGACCTGCTAGATGCTGACCTGGCAATCATGTATAAGACCAGGCCAGCGCACAATGTTGCCGAGATCGGTGATGTTATCGGCGACGTCAAGGGTAAGACCTGCATTCTAAATGACGACATGATCGACACCGCCGGCACCATCAGCAGCGGTGTTTCTGTATTGAAGAGCAAAGGTGCTGCGAAGATATACGTTTGCGCAACGCATGGCATCTTTTCCGGGTCAGCTTTCGAGCGCCTCCAAGCTGCCGACCTGGAGGAGGTTGTAATTTGCGATACCGCTCCTGTCCCTGAAAAATATCAGGTTGGGAAAATTCGAGTCGTCTCGGTGGCGCCCTTGTTGGCCCGGGCAGTTGCCAATGTCTTCAATGAGGCCTCGATTTCCGAGATCTTTGATCCGGACTTTCAACTTTGATGGGCGACGAAATAGCAAGACAAAAAGGGGACGGTTCTTTTTTGTCTTGGATAAAGAAGCAGTCGACATGCGAGGTGCACCCCAAGACAAAAAAGAACCGCCCCCTTTTTGTCTTGCCTGGCCCGCATCTGCTGGTTGGCCTTGGTAATCCCGGATCGGAATACACTGAAACCCGGCATAATGCTGGTTTCATGGCCATTGATGCCTTGGCCAAGGAGTTGAATGCCAACTATTGGAAGCGAATCTCGGATGCCATGGTTGCTGAAGCCAAGTTCCAAGGCGATCAGTTGATTTTGGCCAAGCCCCTGCGCTTTATGAATGTCAGCGGGCAGCCGATCAAAGGCCTGCTCAAGCATTACGGCTTTGAACTCTCTGACTTGCTGGTCATTCACGATGAGCTGGATCTGCCAGAAGATGTGCTGCGTCTGAAGCAGGGTGGCGGACATGGCGGCCACAACGGCCTGCGCTCCATTGGCGAAAGCGTGGGCGCCGATTATGCACGCCTGCGGGTTGGCATCGGACGCCCGCCAGGGCGGATGGAGGCCAGCGATTACGTATTGCGGCACCTCCAGGGACAATCCCTGACAGACTTCCAGATCCAGACAAGTGCCGCAGTGCCGATTGTTTTGGACTGCGTTCAGTATGGAGTCTTAAAGGCCATGAACCAACACAACACCAAGGCCTGAACGGGCCAAGATGAGTGCCTTCAACCAAGCCGAGTTGCTGCGAATACTGGCAGCTGATCTCACTGCTGCCCAACTGTCGCGTTTTGACTTGGATATTTTGGAGAGCTGCGACTCGACCAACGAGGTATTACGACGTCGCCTGCAGCTGACAGGTCAAGGCGGTTCAAAACCACCATTAGATCAAAAAAAACAGATAAGCCCAAATGATCAGTTTGTCATCAGCTCCAAACAAACAGCCGGAAAGGGCCGTCTTGGCCGCCATTGGTCTTCCCAGGAAGGAGGCGTCTATCTGTCAGTCTTGGTACGCGAACAACTGGATTCCCAAGCGGCACTCTGCCTGCCTTTGTTAGCTGCACTGGCCAGTCAACGGGC
>JAIRUT010000127.1 GCA_031254255.1 Coriobacteriales bacterium | reverse complement strand
ACCGGCTGGTTGTAGGCCACAACGGCCAATACTTCCAGCGCGGCCTGTGAGAGGGAGCGGGTGTCCCATGAGATTACATAAGATTCGATCAGCTCATGATAGGCCGGATGGGAATAGAGGCGCCAACCGCCGGCGACCTCTCGCAGCTGGATGCCGCGTTCATCCTCTTGCAGGCGGACAGCCAGATTACTCAGGGCCTCATCCACTTCCGTCGGGCTTTTATCCATTATCCTAGCCAAGGCGGCAGCTGAGACAGGCTCATCGGAGACGAAGAGCAGAGCCTCGACCGCAGTCTCCAGATTATCGATATATGGTTTCTCGTTCATTTTTCCCGACTCCTCCAAGCTGACGTCATGGCGTTTGCCCTCATCACTGCTCCAGCGATTCGATGTACTCGTCAACCGGAGTGCTGTCATTAGACGAGATGTCCAGCGCCGGAGCCCACTGCTCCGGACTTATGTAGGATATCTCGATATCGTCGGTGCTCTGCTGTTGATCCAAGTTGACCATCCCGCGATGATAGAGCTCCAAGATGGCTAGAAAACTGACAACAACATGCGAAGGGTTGTGGTCGCCACTCAGGAATTGGCTGAATCCCAGCTGCCCAGTTCGCTCAAGACATGAAATGATCTCGTTCATACGAATATCCACTGGCAGCGGCCGAGAGGCGATATGCTCCGCTTCGAGCAGGAAGACTTCGCGGCGGGCTGCCAGATCTGCGCAGATCACAGCCAGCGAATGTAGCGTAACGCCATCCAGATAGTCGGGCAGAAGGCCAACGAAAGCACTCTCCAAGCCAGCTTGGCGGGCATGCATGCGCCCCTCGCTTTCCAAGCGGCTGCCCAGCGAACCGGCGACGTTCTTGAACTGCTTGTAGGCCAAAAGCCGCGCCACGAGGATGTCGCGAGCCTCCTCTGGGGAGTATTCCTCGAACTCCTCCTCGATATCCATCGAATTATCAGGTAGCAGGGAGGCAGCCTTCAGGGAGAGAAGCGAGGCGGCAACAACCAGAAAGTCGCTGGCCACATCCATGTCCAAGTCGCGCATCGCCTCGACGTGCTGCAGGTATTGGTCGGCGACATCGGAGATGGAGATGCGGCCGATATCCACCTTCTGCTCGCTGACCAAGGCCAGTAGCAGGTCAAATGGGCCCTCAAAGGACTCTATTTGAACACGATAGGACATCTCAGAAATAATCGATTCGCATCGCTTTGCGGACTTCTGCCAAAGTGGCTTCGGCCACCTCGTTGGCCTTGGCGCTACCGTCCTTGAGCACCTGCATCACATAGCCGGGTTCCTTGGCCAACTCGATACGGCGCTCGCGAATCGGCCTCAGCTCAGCATTCAAAATCTCGAATAAATAGTCCTTGACCTTGACATCGCCCAGGCCACCACTCTGATAATGCTCCTTCAGGCGCTGAACCTCGGCCTTGTCGGCAGCAAAGACATCCAGGTAGGTAAAAACCGTGTTACCCTCGATGTGTCCGGGATCCTCGACCCGCAGATGCGCGGGATCCGTATACATCTGACGAATCTTGGCGCGCAGGGTCTTCTCATCATCGGCCAGATAAATGCCGTTGTTCAGGGACTTGGACATCTTGGAGTCGTTACCTGTAATGCCCGGCAAGCGTTGCGCCGCCCCCGCAGGCGGCAACATGGCCTCGGGAAGCTTCAATACTTCTCCATAGATTTGGTTGAAGCTGCGAACGATCTCCCGGCACTGTTCGATCATCGGCATTTGGTCGATGCCGACCGGAACGACATCAGCTTTGCAAAAGGTAATGTCGGCAGCTTGGCTGATCGGATAGCAAAGAAAGCCAGCTGGAATCGAAGGCCCGAACTCCTTTTGGGCGATTTCCGCCTTGACGGTCGGGTTGCGTTCCAGACGCGCCACGGTAACGAGGTTCAGATAGTAGACCGTGAGCTCCGGCAGGGCCCGGATCAAGGATTGGATGAAGAGGGTGGTCTTGGTTGGATCCAAGCCAACAGCCAGGTAATCCAAGGCGACCTCAAGGATGTTGTCACGAACCTTCTGGGGATTGTCGAAATTGTCCGTCAGCGCCTGGACATCGGCCAGAAAAACGAAACAGTCATATTCGCCGCTTTCCTGCAAAGCCAGCCGGTTTTTCAGGGAGCCGACATAATGCCCGAGGTGAAGCTGCCCACTCGGGCGGTCTCCGGTTAAAAGGACTTTTTTCATGGACTCTTTACTCATTTCCGTCAATTTCCGTCAATTCAATCGATGTGTCTTGCTTAACTCGGGAAGATCAGATTCGTTAGATTACCAGCCGTGGCATCTAGATAGATCCCCAAGGGGTTGATACGAAGTATCATGGGCACCAAAATAACCACAACCAGCAATATCGGCATGGCATAGCGTTGGACTTTATACCAAGTCGGCAGATACTTGCGCGGGATGAAAGGCATAATGATGCTGGACCCGTCAAGAGGTGGGATTGGCAAAAGGTTGAAAAACATCAGAACCAGATTGATTAAAACAAAAAAATAGAGACCGGTGTAAACCCAGCCGAAACCTTGACTCCCCGTTATGGAGGCCGGCAAAAAACTGAGAAGCAGCCAAACAATTCCACTGGTCAACAAGGCCAGTATCAAATTGACGGCCGGTCCGGCCAAACCGGTCAAGACCTCACCCTTCTTAATATTCTTGAAGCGGCCTGGATTGTAGGGCACCGGTTTTGCATATCCAAAGACCGGCATCCCGGTGATTGCCAGCATGACCGGCAATAAAACGGTACCAAAGGGATCAATATGCTTGATCGGATTGAGAGTCAAACGACCAGCAGCTTTGGCAGTTGTGTCACCCATTTTAAAGGCAACGTAGCCATGGCCAAGCTCATGCAGAACAATAGCCGGAATGAAACAAATGATCATGATTACAGCGCGAGCGATATTGATATCCAAATTCTGCAC
>JAIRUT010000012.1 GCA_031254255.1 Coriobacteriales bacterium | reverse complement strand
TGAGTATTGACAATCCCGAGATTGCATTTTTGACTGGCAATATCCAGTTCACTTCCCGAACAGTCCGGGCCTTCAAGATCCCGATGCTGGAGGATTGCTGTGAGGACTACGGACAGGTGGCCTATTACCAAGGCGCGATTCCCGGATACCCCCATGCCTTCGACCTCGACAACCACCACCGCTTTGTCACCGGAAAACCGGTCTTGGTCTGCGGAAACACCGCAGCCATCCTCAGCGAGACACGCTTCGCCAAAGCCTTCAAGGTAATCGGCGACCGCTTCACCCATTTCGGCACCTTCAATTGCTCCGGTGGCAGTGGAGGTGGCGGTTGCAGCAGCAGTGCGGGCAGCAGCGGGGGCGGAAGCTGCACCGTCAGCAGCAGCGGCCCTTCCGACGGCACCTCCTCAGGCAGCCCCCTGGCAGGCATGTACACAGACGACGGTGAACACTGCGGAAAATGCTGCTAAGCAAAAGTAGGCAGCTTTTGCATAAGCTCACAATTGTTCTTTGGGGATATGGATGGCTTACGCGCTCGCTCGTTCCCTCTGGCAGTCCTTCGCCTTTTCAGCGAGCCATATGTTCATGATGGCGCTTCGGCTGACTGCTAGATGCTTGGCCTCACGCTCCATTTCCACTATCACCCATTCCGGAATGCTTCCATTGATCTTGCGGACAGCATCCCCCTTGCCGGGAAAGCGAACTGAGTCTGATCTCACGAATGGAGTCATATCTTCACCTTCATCAAATATGCGGTCGATCTCATCAGAAGTGATCATTTTTGCATCTGTCATAAAAACTCACCTCATTTCTTGTTGCCCGTCTTACTGAGATAATCCTTACTGCCTCGTCTCTTGTCGTATAGATCGCTGACCATAGGCTTCCATGGTAGTGAGCGATGAGCAGGTATCGCTGTTCACCCTTGTGCTCAAGTTCGACTTCCAAACGATATTCATCGAGCCAGAGATCCTGCGCTTCGATGAACCCGATGCCATGTTTGTCCTCATTTATATAACTTTTGTTTTGGTTGAATTCAAACTTCACAGGCTACCTCCTGTCCAGTATAGTTATTCTACTATAAAGTAGGTATGAAATAGAGCGCTATTATATATCTATATGATATCTATTAGATGCAATGTTACTGGTTAGATCAAGGCAAAAAAGAACCCAAAAAAAGAACAGGCCCTTGTCTCCCTTCTTGCCGGAGAAGCGGACTGAGCCCGATCTCACGAACGGAGTCATATCCTCACCATCTGGAGCGGTGGTGGGCGGGGTTGCTGCAGGTTGCAGGAAATATGCGTCTAATTTGCATGTAGCGGTAATAATATAACTTAAATTGTAAGCTAGCAATAGTAGTAATCTTGTTGTAGAATTGCCATGCTAGCGGAGTCCTTCTTCGGGCGGCGCATCCTAATCATCAAGGAGTGGTGCCTATGGAATATTTGACAATCGTTGCAGCTATTTGTGACATTCTCAGTTTCATTATTGGGATAGTATTGTTGGTAATTCGGCAGATCAGAGGGACTAAGGTGCGCGAAAAGAAAAAGCGGTAGGGCCACTACCGCTTCTCATAAGTCGCGCCGCCCGAGGAGTGTTAGGCTTTCCGGGCTTCGCTAGCGTTATCAGTATAGCACACGTATCAATCTCTGATAACTCGTTAAGATATCTGCCTGTCTGCTATGTCTTGGTTAAACCTGAAATTCCCCAAGTCTTTTCCATTCGGCAGTTTTTCAAAAACAATCTGTAACGAATCATCACCTTCCCCGTCTAATTCTTGATAACATTTGTTTGAAGGGAGGTGATGATATGGATTCAGAGTTTGAACAGCTATATAACCTTTATTATATGCAAGTTTACTCATACGTCATGACTTTGGCCAAAAACAAGGATGTCTCTGAGGAAATCACCCAGAAGGCCTTTTTCAAGGCTCTGGCTACTGTCAAGAAGCATCGTGGCAACTCTTCCGAGCTTACTTGGCTTTGCGCCATTGCCAAGAATCTGTTTATTGATGAATACCGCGAACGCCGCCGCTTTGTCGCTTTACATGCGGATACTGTCACGCAAGATGGCATTCAAGCTGTTTCGCAATCAACAGCCCCATCCGTCGCCCAAGCCGCCCAAGTCACAGCGTCAGGCAGCCCTGCAGACAGCATCGAGAAGCGCTTTCTAGACGCGGACTCAGCTTTTCGCATCCATCAGGTTCTGCATGATTTGGAAGATCCATACAAAGAGGTCTTCCAACTGCGCGTGTTCGGAGAACTGTCATTTGCCAAGATCGCCCTGCTTTTTGGCAAGACGGAGAGCTGGGCTCGCGTCACATATCATCGCGCCCGGATCAAGATTCAAGAGAGGATGGGCTCAAAATGAGCGTTCCATGTGAAGTCGTGCGGGATTTGTTGCCCCTCTACCACGACGATGTTTGCAGTGAGAATAGCAGGCAGGTTGTCGATGAGCATCTGGCAGAATGCGATTCCTGCAAGGCCCTGTTGGCAAGAATTGACGACAACACCTTAGACCAGCAACTGATGGCAGAGACGGAGGATGTTGTCGGCCACCACACCAAGGCCATCAAGCGCAGGTCACTGGTGGTCGGAATGGCCATCGCCTCGGTATTGGCCATCCCCGTGCTCATCACGCTGATAGTCAATCTTGCCACTGGCCATGCCCTTGACTGGTTCTTCATTGTGCTGACCTCTTTGATGACTCTGGCCTCGGTTACGGTGGTTCCGTTGGTTGTGGAGAAGTACCGCGGCCTCTGGGCACTGGGTAGTTTTACCGTCAGCCTTCTGCTTCTGCTGATGACCAGCTGTATCTATACCGGGGGCAGTTGGTTCTTTGTGGCGACGATCCCTGTTTTGCTGGGGCTGTCGGTAATGTTTACCCCCTATGTCCTGAGCCAACACCCTCGGCCCGGCTTCATCACCCGCCATAAAGGCCTGCTGGCAATGCTGGCAAACACCCTGTTGCTCTACGGGGTGATCCTTGTCAGCGGACTCTATATCGGCGGAGGGTATCTGGATTTCTGGCGACCAGCGCTGCTGATCACGTCGTTATCCGCTCTTCTACCTTGGGCGTTTTTCCTTGTCATCCGCTATCTGAAGGTCAACGGACTTGTCAAAGCCGGGATCTGCACGATCCTCGGCGGGATGTTCTTCAGTGCCTACAGTGGGCTCGTCAACTGCATAGTTGCCGGCTCATTCGGCGATTACCTGATTGTCAACGCCAACCTGTTCATCTGGAATCTGAACATCCTGAGCGCCAACATCTCACTCTCGATCCTTGTCTTCGGAGTAGCTGTCGGTGTAATCTTCCTGCTCATCGGCCTGTTTGCTAAAAAGAAGGAGGAGTGATTTGTCATCACAAGCTAAGCTTGCTCAGCTTGGCGATCCAACACGGCGACTATAACTTGCAACGAGCGTGTGATTGGGCCACAGGTGGATGAGCCATAGATGGTATAGCCATGGGCATCTAGAGCATGTGTGTTGAGGGGCGGGTAGCAAGCTTTGCCGGAGCTGACGACCGGTGGCCTTCATTGAAGGCTTGGGGATGGGGAGACTATATCCGATTCTCCAGATGATGGGACGGCCTGCGGCCAGGTTCCATGGAAGCCTTCAATCAGGCCTGTTTGTCATGGTAATGGGCTACGGAAGTCCATGCATTTTCTACTTAGAATTAAGTCGAAGCGAGCACTGTCTCTTTGCACCACTGCTGGTAGATATCATTCTGTTGGATTCAACAAAATGATATCTACCAGCAGTTCTAGTTTCACGAGAAACCCACAGGCTGCACCTGTGGTGATGTCTTTTGTTTCATCACTGTCCTGAAAACGAAACTCACATCTACTTTTTGATTCATTGCCGCTTCACGAATGGAGCAATGCCTGAATTATAGATCAGCAGATATCTTGCGCATACCAAATTACATCTTGACTGACACATATCGCAAATTGAAATTCCTTGGCAACCAGTAATCTGCAGATTCGCTAAATGATGGTTTCCAAAATTACTTAAAGAATTCTCTGCCAACTACCCAACTGAGCGGTAGTTCTATTAATGCCGTGAAGGTATGTTGCGCAGTACAAAAAAATTATTTAAAAAAAAATAATTGCAAACAGGCTACCTGAAACCCCCTCTGAATGTGGGTACTAATGAAGGGAGTCATTCCCTCAAGCACCTTGACAAATAAATTGTACGGAAAGCATCCTTTTGTCGTCGCGGTACGCCATGAGGATGATTTCAAATACGTAATTGTCAAAAAATAAGCAAACTCCAAAAGAAAGAAGGTATATAACACGCCAACATACCAGACCCTATCAAAAGTGATTTGTAAGGGTATGAGCAATCAAAAAGTAAAGGCAACATGCAAGACGGTGAGGGCGGCTTTATAACTTGGCAATATCGCTTTGATTACAACTCATATTGAGACAGCTTTAATACAGGGGGGAGTGAGACGATGAGGGAAATCCGCAATCCGGAAAACAAGCGTGTCTGCGACATCAGTGACGATGACAGGATGATCGTTATCGTCCGGCATGGCTTCACCACCAGAATCATTATAAAGGATGACGGCAAGCTCGAAATTGAGCATAGCTGTGTCAATCGTAACGTTAAACAGACGGGGCATCAGGAAATCGTCAGTTGATGGCTTGAATTTGAGCATGTTATGAAATGAAGAAGTAGATGCCATGTCAAGAACATGAAAACACCCACAACCTAAAAAAACAAGATCCGCCAGAACGCATAGACGTCAGAGTTGAACCCGATTGTCCATCTGTCGTCGTTGTTTTTTGACGGCCTCGGAAAGACGGCACCCTGCGGATCTACGTCGGCAAGGAGTCGACCATGTCCAGTCAAAAGCTGCCCTATGAGTTCCGCTTTGAGTGCGAAGGCAATTTCGAACACATATACGCTTGTTTCCGTGATCATTACGGGGGTGTTCAAGAGGTCGAGATTGATGAGGAGCTGCACCAGGAGCTTATCCAGCTGAACCGCAGCATCCGAAATATCATTCGCAGCGAGGAGCGTCACGAGCTTAACGTAGATCGGTCCGATGAGGAACAGGCTAAGCTAGGTGCATCGTCAGTTCGATCAGCGGAAGAGGTGTTTTTCGACAATATCCGGACCGAAGAGATGAGGGACGCATTCAAGTCGCTCCCCGCAAAACAATCAAGGCGGTTTCTGCTGGCGCATGTGGTCGGATTGAGCTACGTCCAGATAG
>JAIRUT010000043.1 GCA_031254255.1 Coriobacteriales bacterium | reverse complement strand
GACCAGATCAGCTCCGGCCTTGCGGGCTAACTTCGCCGACTGCCGGTCGCGAACCAGCACTGCCAACTCTGGCTTTCCCTGACGGGCGGCGACGCGAGCTTGCCGCGAGCCGGTGCTTTTTGCCAACTGCCGGCCGTGCCAGGGTTCAAGCATGCGCTCGGTCAGCTGCTCCAAAACTTCACTGCGCAGACGGTGCAGCTCCGAGAAGCTCAAGCCCACACCCTCATCCAAATGGATATCCCAACTTTTTATGGAGAAGGGGGTTTGGCCGATGCGTCCGACATGCTCGCGTACAGCAGCCTCATCGATACTTCTGCTGCGAGCCGGTTCAACGACTGCCCCAGTGCACTCGGCAAAACAGGCAGCAGGTTCGGATTCGAAGCGGATTCGCGCTGGCTGTCCCAATTTTAGATCGACGCTGGCATGCAAACCAACCAGGCCATTGTTGCCCACAAAGAGGGCATCGTCAAAACGCCCAGCATCTCTATCCAACAGCGCAGCGTTTTGGACACGAAAGACCCGGTCGCCAGAACCAACAGGCTGGGGGATACTGATTATTAGTTTGCCAGTGTTTGCAGCTTCCGGAACCCTGACGGTCACCGATCCCCGATTCGTGCGAACCTCCAAAACATCATTGGCCTGCAGGTCCTTCTCCAAGCGGATGTTGACAAGCCCGTCGGAAATACCTTGGACACGGCCAACGGAAACCCCGCGGTTGTTTGGACGTTGGTAACTCATCATGGCGTTTCCGCGTTCGCCTGTCAGGTAGGCAGTCGAAAAGCCACGGGAAAAGACTTCGGCCAAATCGCTGAGCGCCGACTTTTTGTCCGACTCTTTATTTAGCAAAAGGGCATCCAACGCTTCTCGATAGGCCTTGGTTACCTGATAGACATAGGTTGCGGATTTCATACGGCCTTCGATCTTCAGCGAACTCACGCCACTGGCAATCAAGTCCGGCAAAATCTCCAGGGTAGCAAGGTCACGGGGGGAGAGCAGGTGTCTGCCTTCGGTTTTGATTGCTCGGCCAGTTGAGGTGTCGATCAGTTTGTAGGGTAGGCGGCAGGCCTGGGCGCAAAGTCCCCGATTGGCTGAGCGGCGGCCAATGAGGGAGGAGAAGAGGCATTGTCCGGAATAACAGACACAGAGCGCGCCGTGGGCGAACACCTCAAGCTCAACAGCAGTCTCGCTGATCTTTTGGATTTCCTCCAAGGAAAGCTCGCGCGCCAAGGTCACCCGCTTAGCTCCGAATTCTGCCGCTTTGAGAACGGCAAGGCTGCTGTGTAAATTCATCTGCGTGGAGACATGGATGGGCAGCTCGGGAAGCTCGTTTCGCAAGGTGGCCAAAAAGCCCAAATCCTGGACGATGAGCGCGTCTATTCCCGCCAACCAGGCACTGCGGGCCGTCTGCAGGGCACTGTCCAACTCTTCCGGCAAAACTGCTGTGTTCATTGCCAGATAAAGTCGTGCTCCGCTTAGGTGGACCAGATCGCAGGTCTCAGTTAGATCCTCCAACTTGAAGTTGTCGGCATTGCGGCGGGCGTTGAACTCCTGAATTCCCAGGTAGACTGCATCAGCCCCGGCGCTGAGAGCAGCCAAAAGGGAGGCTCGGTTTCCTGAAGGAGCCAAGAGCTCAGGAATTAACATAGACGGAACATTTCCGCACCATTTTGGGTGATCAAGTAGTACTTGTTGCATAATATAAATCCAAACGACGTATAATGACAACTCTCGATTTTATAGATTCTGCATCTAAATGAGACTTGGAGGAAAAATGTCTTCCCGCAAAAAGCGCGCAAAGGCACAACCCAAGAAGCATATTATACCGTTCACCCTGATAGTAGTGATCGCGGTGATTATCGGTGTCTTCGGGATTGGCGCTTCGGCAGCCTATGGCATATTCAAAACATGGACCAGCGACCTACCTGGCATCGATGATATCCAAAACTATGCGCAGGAGCAGAAAACCCGGATTTGGGCAGCCGATGGGTATACATTGATGGCTGAATTCTATGAATATGACCGTCGGTCTGTGACTTCTGACCAAGTCAGTCCCTATGTTTTCCAGGCGACCGTTTCCGTCGAGGATGAACGCTTCTATCAGCATGATGGTGTGGACTATTACGGTATCATCCGTGCCTTTGTTGTCGATCTGACTTCTAGTCGTGTGGAGGGTGCCTCAACGATCACCCAACAGCTGGTCCGTCAAACCGTTCTTCAGGGTGAGGCTACCGACACGACCTATAAACGCAAAGTTCGCGAAGCGGCGCTGGCCCTGGAGGTGGAGAAGAAGTATTCCAAAGACGATATCCTGATGATGTACCTGAACACCATCAATTACGGGGATGGTTGTTGGGGTATCGAATCAGCAGCACAGCACTACTTCTCCAAGCCAGCTTCAGATTTGACCATTGTTGAGGCCGCACTGCTTTGCGGTATTCCCCAGAGCCCGGAATACAATAATCCCGTGACCTACCCAGATAATGCCTTAGCCAGGCGCAATGTAGTGCTTGACCGGTTATGCAGCAACGGCTACATTTCGGAGGCCGATTTGGAGACAGCCAAGGCTACGGGTTTGAACTTGGTCTTGTCTACACGCAAGATCGATGGCATTTATCTCGCGCCGTTTGCCAGCTCCTATGTCCGGCACGAACTATTGGCGAACTTTCCCCAAGATATGATTTTCAAGGGCGGCTTGGATGTTTACACTTCTTTTGATATGCAATACCAAGAATGGGCTGAAGAGGCCTGCAAGGCTGAAGAGGCGCAGTTGACAGACGGA
>JAIRUT010000141.1 GCA_031254255.1 Coriobacteriales bacterium | reverse complement strand
GATTGTGACGCAACACGGTTTGCTCATCCTGCCCAAGCGCTCGCCACGCCCTTCCCACCATCGCTTTCAGCTTATCATCACGATCACTGGCTAACCGCGCCTCGGCATCACAAGCGCCTCTCTTTGGCATGCGGCGCGACCAAGCGAGTGGAATACAAGTTGCAGCCGCTTGGTTGGGCTGTCAGGTTGCTGTGCAACTCGCTATGACAGGGTGAGCACAGTCTGCGATGGATTCAAAATCTGGCGACCAAGCAAAAATCAGCACGTCCCGAAAACCTCCATAGTGATAATATCGTTGCATAAACCATACAGAAAGGAACAAACGCCGTGACAAAACTCCATCTCCTGAAGATGAGTAATCTTTATGCACCGACCTTGAAAGAGGATCCGGTCGATGCCGAGCTGAACTCGCACAAACTGCTGCTGCGCGCGGCAATGATGCGTAAAGTGGCGGCTGGTGTCTATTCCTTCCTGCCCTTGGGATTCAAAGTCCTACGCAAGGTCGAACAGATTGTCCGGGAAGAGATGGATGCCATCGGTTGCCAGGAGATGATCATGAGCATCATCCAGCCAGGCGAGCTCTGGCATCAGAGCGGCCGCTGGGACGATTACGGCCCCGAGCTTTTTCGCCTGGTGGATCGCCACGACCATTCCTTTGCCCTCAGCCCGACGCAGGAGGAGCTGATCACATCGATCATCCGTGACGAGCTGCGCAGCTACAAGGAGCTGCCGGTCTCGCTTTATCACATCCAGTGGAAGTATCGCGACGAGGTGCGTCCGCGTTTTGGCCTGTTGCGCGGCCGGGAATTCGTCATGAAGGATGCCTACAGTTTCCACTCCAGTCAGGAAAGCCTGCAGGAGCACTACGATCTCCAGTCGGCGGCCTACGCTCGGATTTGCGAACGGCTGGGCCTGCGTTTTGTGCCTGTGGAGGCTGACAGCGGCCAGATCGGTGGCAAGGTCACCACGGAGTTCATGGCTTTGGCCGCAGCCGGAGAGGCTGAGGTGGTGCACTGTACGGCCTGCGGTTATGCAGCCAACACGGAGGTTGCCTCAGCGGTCCTGAAGCCCCAGATCTATGGGCAGCCCGATGCCCAGCTGACCGAGATCGAGACTCCGATTGATGGCAGCATCACCGCTTTGGCCGAACTCCTGGGGATCAGCGAGGCGGCGACGGTCAAGGCGTTGGCTGGTAGGGATGCGGCGGGTCAGATATACGTGCTCCTCCTCCCCGGTGATCATGAGCTCTGTGAGCTGAAGGCCAGAAAACTGATCGAGGAATTCACGCTTTTGGATGACGAGCAGATTTCGGATGCTGGTCTGATCAGGGGTTTTGTTGGTCCGGTGGGTCTGCCTGCCGGGGTGAAGATCGTGGCCGATCAGTCCCTTCAGGGCCTGGAGCGCTGGCTGACCGGTGCCAACAAGGATGGCTATCATCTTGCAGGCGTTGCCTGCGGGAGTGACTTTGAGGTCGACATTTGGGCGGATCTGGCTTCAGCTCAGGCCGATGACTGCTGTCCGGAATGCGGTACCTCTCTGACCATGGAGCGTGGTATCGAGGTCGGGCAGGTGTTTCAGCTGGGCACGAAGTACTCCGATTCGATGGGTGCCAAATATATGGACGAAGACGGCAGCGAGCAGCCCTTCATTATGGGTTGTTACGGCTGGGGCGTGACCCGCTCCATCGCCGCGGTGGTTGAGCAGCATAACGACGAGGCAGGTATCATTTGGCCGCTGAGTCTAGCTCCGGCGGAGGTCTGCGTGATCCCTCTGAATATTGGTGACGACGAGGTCGAGCCAACCGCGCTGCGCTTAGCTGAGGACTTGCTGGCAGCGGGCGTGGAGGTGGTCATCGATGACCGCAATGAGCGTCCGGGGGTGAAATTTGCCGAAGCCGAGTTGATCGGCTGGCCCTATCAGATAGTAGTTGGCAAGCGCGGCCTGGCCGAGGGGGTCTTGGAGTTTAAGACGCGCGCCACATTGGAAAAGAGCACTCTGCCAATCGCCGATGCCTGCCAAGCGGTAGTGGATCTGGTACTGGCGGAGCGGCAGCGTTATCAGTGACGAATGACTGTCAAGGATGTTTGCGACGTATCGTTGATTTGTAATGTCTCTCGCCTTTTCATCCAGAAAAGACCGGTCGACGCATTTTTCAACCCAAATGCCTGGAAAATCGGGTTTTGCGGAAGCCCACCATTCCATCGTCAAACTCCAGATGGCTTGTTGAATTGAGCTTCAGGTATCAATCGGTCCTCATGCACCTTTAGATCGAACGAAAGGTTGTTTCAAAAATGTCTGCAATAAACATGCACCGTTTGGGTGACTACAATCTGATCGAGGCTGTTGGCCTGACCTCCGGGGTTTTGGCAGGCACCATCGCAGCGGTAGACTGCAATGGCGATTGTGTCGATTTCAAGGCTGAGACCGAGGAGGGGGAGAGGACCCGCAAGCAACTGGAAGAGCTTATGGCGCCGCTTCCCATTGTCTGGTTGTCCCTGCAACATGGTGTGGAGATCATCCGCTTGCCGCTGGACGGTTCGGTCGAGCCGGTCGGATCGGTGGAGTCAGGTGGCGCAACTGAGTTTAGCGGTTCGATCAAATCAAGCGGCGTATGTGAACCGGGTGGATCAAGCGGCTCAGCGAGCCAATGCGATCCAGCAGATAAATGCGACTCAGCAGGCGAACTGGCAGGCACGAACCATCCAGCGGTGCTTCGGCCTCAAGCTGACGGTGTCCTGATCACCCAGCCAGACATTGCCGTTGCTTTTACGACTGCTGATTGCCTGCCGGTCATCCTAAGCTGCAAGGGCGGGGCGAATAGTCGCGGGCCATTGGCCGTTGCCATCCATGCTGGTTGGCGTGGTCTGGCAGACGGAATTGTCGAAGCTGCAGTCGAGAAGCTTTGTGCCGAGGCAGGTTGTAGCCCCAGCGACCTCTCAGCTTGGATCGGTCCAGGGATCGATCCGGCGCATTACGAGATAGATGGTATTACCCGCGAACGGCTGCTGAGCAGACCGGCGGTCAACTCCAATGCCAAAGGCTGTTTCACACCAACGCCTCCGGATCATTGGTTTGCCGATCTTCCCGAGATGGCCGACTCCATCCTCTGGCTTGCGGGGTTGAAGGACAACAGGATAAAACGCTGCAAGCTCTCGACATACACATCGGGAATCCTGCATTCCGCCCGCCGCGATGGTGAGGCTTCCGGGCGGATGGCAACAATCTGCTTCCTTCAGGGGGACCAGACACCGCCTTCCTCTATCTCGTTTCAATCCCAAACGCCCTGCTAAGAGGTGGATAATCACGAGCAATAAATACAAGAAGTCAGCGGCAGGTTTAACAGAAAAGCCAATCTACAAGCAAAATCTCGTGGTTCTTTGGTTCGGCTGCTTCATGACCGGAGTTGGACTTTCTCTGGTCACTCCCTTTTTGCCCCTCTATATCGAGACTCTTGGCGATTTCTCTAAATCGACGCTGACATTTTGGAGTGGCTTGACAATTGCCGTGCCATTTCTGGTATCCACGATTGTTTCACCTCTCTGGGGACGATTGGCTGATCGCAGTGGTCGCAAGCCGATGCTTCTGCGGGCAGCAATTGGCATGGCAGTCGCTATGCTGTTGACCGGATTCGTTACCAATATCTATCAACTGCTGATCTTGCGTATCATATTTGGACTTTTTTCCGGGTTTATCTCTAATGCAACGGCGTTGATCGCCACTCAGGTGCCAAAAGAGGAGTCTGGGAGAGTTCTCGGAACCTTGAACACAGCGGGTATCGGCGGTGTTTTGCTGGGACCGATCTTTGGCGGTGCGGTGGTTTCCCTGATCGGATATGCGCATGTCTTCATAATAACGGGTGCCATTTTGGGGTTGGTCTTTCTGCTGTCGATCTGGCGTGTTCGGGAGAATTTTACTCCGATCCCGAAAGCCGAGATGCAATCGGGACGTCAGGTTATTCAAAGTCTCAAGAATCCAAGGTTGATTCTTGGGGCGATCATGATAACCACAATATTTGCCCTGACCATGAATTCAATCAATCCCATCCTCAGTTTGTTTGTGCGCGAACTAGTGCCGGCAGGTGGAAACATCGAGTTGTTGGCAGGTCTGACGGCGGCAGCTCCGGGACTCACTACGATTCTGCTTGGGAGCCGCTTGGGAGCATTGGGCGACCGAATCGGTAGCCATAAGGTTTTGATGGGTGGGCTGGTGCTTTCAGCTGTGCTGTTTCTCCCGATGTTTTTTGTCACGCAAGTTTGGCAGCTGATCGGTTTGCGTTTGTTCTTGGGAATTGCCAATGCTGTCATGCTGCCGAGTGTCCAGACCATGTTGACCCTGAACAGCCCAATCCACAGCCTCAGCCGTGTTTTTGCCTACAACCAAAGCGCCCAGTCGCTGGGCAGTGTCCTGGGGCCGCTGGTAGGTTCGGCGATCGGAGGCATTTTGGACTATCGATACGTTTTCTTGGCAACATTTGTGTTTGCTGCAATCAATTTTGTTGTGGCCGCTATGACCAGTAGGCGACTGCAGCCAGTTGACAAGGCAAGCAACGCAGATAAAACCGATGATCCGGAAGTGGCGCAAAAACCTTGATCAGGATAGGGTCTGTAGGTGTTGGAGGCAGCATCTGCTGACCTATTGCGTGCGTCCCGCATATTACAGGCAATCTGAGAATTACAGCAGATGCGGAAGACTTGCGGAAGATTCGAGGCAAACTTGATCCAGAAGATTACTATTCCCGTTTGCCTTGCAGGCTGGCTACCGGTAAAATGAATCATTCACATTCTCTGGGCGTTTGGCGCAGCGGGAGCGCGCTTCCTTCACACGGAAGAGG
>JAIRUT010000059.1 GCA_031254255.1 Coriobacteriales bacterium | reverse complement strand
CTGGGCATGAAGCATCAATCTTGTTTCTTTTGATTCAAATGGGCATCAGGTCTTTTGTTTTCTGGCTTTAAACCGTCCGAGTTATTACTATAGTTTTATGCATTTTGATATTCTAAAATAATTTGGCAGTTGAGCCGCAAGGAGAAAATGATGGCAGAAAACGAGTTCGCTAACACAACGGATGAGAATGATGGCGTAGTGCTGGGTGACGATGTTATAGGTGAGCTTTCCGAGCAGGATCCAGCTGAGCGGTCGGTCTTTTTTGCCTTCGATGAGGCATCGCAAAAATTGGAAGAAGATGGTGGTTTTGAACCCTTTGTAGCGCTGCTTTGTGGGGAAGAATTGCAGGTCGAAGAGCTGGAGGGCGACGACGAAGATGCGATTTATGCGGCTCTTAAAAAGACCATCTTTCAAATGGACGTGGTGTCCGATGCCTATGTTTTCTGCTACGACGGTTATGTTGATCTAGATGATGGCCCGCACGATGCGATCCTTCTGGAATGGGCACGTAATAACGACGAGCAGGCTCAAATCTTAGCTTGGCTCTATCAGCCGCACAATGACCATATTGATTTTATCGAGCCTCTTTATTCATTGGGCGAGACAGACAATTTCTTCCTTATAGGAGAGGATACCGACAACGCTGCCGACAACGCTGCCGTCGACGGTGCTGACGATGGTGCTACCGCTGCTGGCGTCGATGGCGATGAGAGGTAGGCTCCTCTCTGGAGAATATCCTGAGCGCTGAAGGATAGCGGATCGATGTCGGATTCAGCTTTGAACGAGCTCTTGATTTCGGGAACCGATGCAGATATCATTACGCTTTATTCAAGCTTTCGTGAACGTGCCGGCCGAGAAAGGTTTGGCGCTTTTGAGGACGATGTCGTCGTTTTGGATATCGAGACGACGGGTTTGCATCCGGAGCGCGACTCTCTGATCGAGGTGGCGGCCGCACGTCTGCGCGGTCCGGAGATCGTCGAGCGCTTTACCAGTTTTGTCGATCCTGCGCGCCGTATTCCGGATCTTATCAGCGAACTGACAGGCATCCAGCAAAGCGATGTCGAAGGTGTCCCCACTCCACATAAGGTTTTAGTCAGCCTCCAAGAATTTATCAGGGACACTACAGTCGTTGCGCACAATGCCGCTTTCGACCGCAGCTTTCTCAAGGTGGCCACGCCGGTTCCGATGCCTTTCACGACTGACAACAGCTGGTGCGATTCCTTGGAGTTGGCCCAGATAGCCCTGCCCCGTTGCCGCAGTTTTGGCCTTCAAGATCTGAGCCGGGTATTTGCTGACCAACAGACAACACATCGCGCTTTGGACGATGTCGAAGGCACCTGTCAACTCTGGCGGGCCTGCCTGGTGGCCTTGGCTGAGCTGCCGGCTGGGTTGACCAAGTTCATTTCCGACCTCTTTCCGCAGGTAGATTGGCCATTACGGCCTTTTATCAGACAGGTGGCAGGGAGCCTCCCAGAGGCCCGCTTCTCGCTGATCAATGCCCGGCGGGCGCGGATGAACAGCCGTCCGAAACTGGAGAAACTGGATGCCGAGGAACTTGACGGGGGCATCGCGAGCATACAACGATTGGAGCCAGAGGAGTTGGAAGCGGATTTTAATAATTCCTCCAGCTCAGCGATCCTCGCAAGGATGTACCCGGGATTCGAGCCTCGCCAAGAGCAGCTGGAGATGGCTCAGGCGGTCGCCCAAGCCCTGAATGAAAGCACCAGTTTGATCGTCGAAGCTGGCACCGGGGTCGGTAAGTCGATGGCCTACCTCTTGCCCTTGGCCTACTTTGCAAGGCGCAACAACATCTGCGTCGGCGTGGCCACCAAGACCAACAGCCTGTTGGACCAGCTGCTCTACCACGAGCTGCCCCGTCTGGCCGAGGCGCTGCCGGATGGCTTGGTCTATCAGGCCTTGAAGGGCTACGACCACTACCCCTGCCTGCGCAAACTGATGCGTTTGGCCGGGCAGCCGGAGCGTTCGACCCGCTCGGAGGGCATCATCACCCTGGCTCGCCTGCTGACCTATGTCTGCCAGTCCTCCAGTGGCGACCTCGATCGCATCAATCTCGGCCGTCCCGGTTTCTCGCGCCTCGAGTTTGTAGCCAGCGCCGATGACTGCCTGAAGCGCAAATGCCGTTTCTACAACACCTGTCTGCTTCATGGCGCGCGTCGGCAGGCGGCTTCCAGCGACATCGTGATCACCAACCAAGCCCTGCTCTTCTGTGATGTGATGTCGGACGGAGGCATCCTTCCGCCCATCCGCCACTGGGTCGTTGACGAGGCTCACGGCATGGAGGCCGAGGCGCGTCAACAACTGAGCGAGTCCGTCAATTCCCAGGAGCTCGGATCGGCCCTTGACATCCTCCTCTCTTCGCGCGGCACCCTGAATCAGCTGCGTGAACAGGCTGCACCCTTGGCCGGTGCCGATCTCCTGATCGGGCGCATCGAGGCCTGCTTGAAGGAAGCGGCAACCCTGCCGACCATCAACACATCCTTCTTCAGCGAGCTCAAGGAGCTAGCCAGCCTGGCCCCATCCAGCGGCTATGACCGGGTCGATCTCTGGATCGATGAACAGGTGCGGAACTCAGCGCCCTGGGGCCTGCTCTATGGCAGCGGCAGAGCACTTTCCAAGCGCTTGGAAATCTTCTGGAAGGACTGCCGCGATATAGTTTCACTTTCCAATCAATTCGAGGAACTGATCGAGGAGCAGGCCACCCTGGCCGGCCTGACAGCGGATATCGGAACGGCCCTGAATGCACTGAGCCTGATCCTCAACGGGGAGGACGAGAACTACTATTATTATGCGGAGTTGGATCGCCGCTATGACAAGGGCAATGACCAGCTCAAGGCGGCCCGTTTGGACATCGGTGAACTGCTGGTCGAGCGCTTTTTTCCGGAGGAGCTGAGCGTCATCCTGACCTCAGCCACCCTCGCCACCGGAAAGAGCTTCCAATATTTTGCCCACAACATCGGGCTGGATCGCCTACCCGAGGACCGTTGGCGAACCCTGCAACTGGATTCCAGCTACGATTTCGAGAACAACATGCGGATCTACCTGCCCACAGACATCCCGGAACCCAATCAGACCGGTTACCTGAAGGCCTTGGAGTCGCTGCTCCTCGAGGTGCATCAGGCCATGGGCGGCAGCGTGCTGACCCTGTTCACGAACCGTCGGGACATGGAGAAGCTCTACGACCGGCTGAAGCCGAGCCTTGCCAAAAGTGGTTTGGAGCTACGCTGCCAACGCTCGGCATCGAAGACCCGTCAACTGGCCGAGGATTTCCTGCGCAACAAAAGCCTCTCGCTTTTTGCCCTGCGCTCATTCTGGCAGGGCTTTGATGCTCCCGGCGAGACCCTGCGTTGCGTGGTGATACCGAAACTGCCCTTCTCCCGTCCGAACGATCCGCTGAATTGCGAGCGCAATCTGCGGGAGCCCAATGCTTGGCGCCGCTACTCTTTGCCAGAGTCAGTCATCGAGCTCAAGCAGGCGGCCGGCCGCCTGATCCGCAGTTCCAACGATTCCGGGGTCCTGATTCTCGCAGATGCCCGCCTGTTGACGAAGGGTTACGGTTCGATATTCCTTGAATCAATGCCTTCCCAGCAACGCTATACTCTTTCGATGAAACAGATTGCCGAGGCGCTTTCTCAAGAATTTCCGGGGTGCTCTTCGGCACCGGGGCCGGGGGACTTCCCAAGGTCGAAGTCGGGGAACTCCCCAACATCGGGGTAAGCGTGCCCCTTCGGTGACAGGGGAAGGGACTTCCCAGCCACGGGGTGTTTTCCAACGTCGGGACACTTCCAAATGACGGGGTGCCCTCCAGTGACAGGGCGCTCTCCATGTCAGGAGCCCCTCAACGAAGGGGTGTTACCCAATGCGGAAGACTCCCCAACAACCAGGAAATGAGGTAGTCGGATGAAGGTCTTGTTACTTGGCTCAGGTGGACGCGAGCATGCTATTGCTGTATCTCTCGTTGCATCAGATCTGGTCGAGAAGCTCTATGTGGCACCGGGCAACGGCGGAACCGCTGCCATTGCTGAAAATATCGAATTGGCCATTGACCAACCGGATGCCGTGCTTCAAGCCGCTCGCGACTTGGAGGTTGAACTGGTGGTCATCGGGCCGGATCTGCCACTGGCGTTAGGTGTAGCCAATAGACTACGCGGCGCCGGATTTGCGGTTTTTGGACCCGATGCCGAGGCAGGTCGTCTTGAGAGCTCGAAGCAGTTTGCTAAGGAGTTTATGGACCGCCACGGGTTGCCAACAGCGGCTTGGGACAGTTTCACAGACCAGCAGGCAGCTCTTGAATATCTAGCCACGCATCCAGCCCCGATCGTCATAAAGGCAGACGGTTTGGCCGCTGGCAAGGGAGTGGTGGTTGCTGCCAGCGATGAAGAGGCGCGTGCGGCCGTGCAAGATTGCTTCTCCGGGCGTTTCGGCACAGCTGGATCGACAGTGCTGATTGAAGCTTGTCTGGACGGCCCGGAATGCTCCTGTCTCATCTTCACCGACGGAAAGCGCGTTTTGCCGATGCCTCTCGCCCAAGACCACAAGCGCGTTGGCGAGGGCGACACAGGCCCGAACACCGGTGGCATGGGCGTCTATTCCCCCGTTCCCATTGTCAGCGCTGCGGATGAAGCGGAAATGTACGCAATCATGGCGCGAACCGTGGATGGGCTCAATGCCGAGCAACTTGATTATCGAGGTGTGATCTATGCTGGATTCATGTTGACCAGCGAAGGTCCCAAGCTGCTGGAATTCAATGCCCGTTTTGGCGATCCGGAGACCCAGGTTTTGTTACCGCGTCTGCAAAGCGATCTGGCGGAGCTGATGCTGGCAGTTGCCGCCGGCGACATCAGTGGGCTCAAACTCAGTTGGTCCGATCAGGCG
>JAIRUT010000129.1 GCA_031254255.1 Coriobacteriales bacterium | reverse complement strand
CACGTTATGAGGTGGCTTATAGCCAACAAAGTCATGGACCTTATCCAAGCTGAATCCGGCAACATTGAATGCTGACCTGGTCACCCCGACCAGCGGATTGTAACCATGGGACTCTCCGGGCCCACCATTGCCGATAACATAGAGCTGAGCCGGACGTTTAGCTTGCTGAGACTTGTTCAGACAATATTTCAATGAATAGTAGGGCTGAAAGCGATCCAGCAGCGCCTTGAATTGGGAGGGTGGGCCGGCAAAATAAAGTGGGCAGACAATGCCGACAGCATCGACGCGGTCCAAGACAGCCTTCAGCTCCAAATAGTCGTCTATGAAGTGTCCATCTTTAGATTTACCAGCTAATATGCATACACCCGCCTTCTCACAGTAGCCGCAGCCGACACAGGGTTTGATAGATTTTTCCGAAAGGAAGAAGTGCTGCGTCAAAGCCCCAGCTTGGCGAGCCCCCTGTTCGAGAATCTTAACCAAAGCCACAGAAGCACCCCGGCGCGGCGATCCAGATATGAAAAGGATGTCGGGCTTCTTTTCAGGGATAATGGGCGCGAGCACTACAGTAACTGTGGGAGCTACTTCAACACCCGGTTCCTCTACGATATTTGTTGTAGGCTCAACTGCAGGTTCGAACGCTATGTCAACCGTTGCCGCAGCCTTTGCAGCTATTGGCTCATCTGCTGACTTCTCGTCTTCCTCAAAATCTTCAAGTTTAATTTGCTCGTCAGTCATGATCAGTCCTCCATAGTCTTTTATAGCCCGTCCCGATTACCGATCCTGGTCTTCGGGCATTCAGCTTTTGGCTGAAGTCCCCCAAAGAAAACCCTGGCGTTCGTATACAGCTGCTTGAGGACATCACCGGCTGGAATGCCGGCTTCGGAGTGCAACTCAGCCAGCAGCGCAGCCGTGAAGATCGTGTGCTCTGGACCACAGACGGTGCCACGCAGGGGATGCGGAGTCATGAACGGTGCATCAGTCTCGGTGACAATGCGCTCCAGTGGTGCAACGATGGCGGCTGCACGAACATCTTCGGCCTTCTTGAAGGTCAGTGTACCACCAAAGGCCAGGTAACACCCGCGCTCCAAGAAGGGTTGCATGGGCTTTGGCCCTAGCGTATAGCAATGCAGCAGACAGCCAGCCTCAGGCCAGCCGACACGCTCCAGGATCTCAAATCCCTCATCGTGGGCCTCGCGCAGATGCAGGGCCACGGGCAAGTTCAGCTCCTGCGCCAGCTCCAGCTGACGGGCAAAAACCTCCCTCTGGATCTGCCTGGGTGATTGGTCGTAGTAGTAATCGAGGCCGATTTCGCCGACAGCCACAGTACGCGGATCCTTGGCATACTTGATGAGCAGGGATTCGATTTCAGTGTTGTAATCCTTGGCGTTATGCGGATGACAGCCGATCATCAGGTGCACATCGGGAAGTAAGCCTTCCATGCGCGGGGCATCGTTTCGCGGGATGCCACCTGGGGCATCATCGCACAGGGCGCTATCGGAGGCGTAACCACCATCACGCTGTTCGGCAGGATTATCACCAGTATTCCTGGAGGTAGCGAGACGTTCACTGGCGATCTGGCTGAATCCTTCCGTGGATAACAACTTGGCGGCTTCTTGGAGCCAGTTTGCCAGACTGCCAAATGTATATGCTGGATCTTCTGTCGGGTCTACAACGCTGACCAGATAGTCGACGCCATGTACAGCGCAACGTGCCAAGGACAACTCCGGATGATGGAGCATGTCCAGGTGACAGTGGGTGTCTGCGATACGTAGCCTGCTGGCCTGCTCCTTTGCATCCTGTTGCTCGAGACCTGCGTTATCACCAGGGCTGCTGCCTCTCACGTCACCTGCATCGACTTCAGCCTCGGTGCCTGGCCCAATCAGGGCAGCAAAATCGGGGGCAGCGACGACTCGCCCCTTGCTGTCCCGAAATTGGGCATCAAAGAACTGCTCCGGTTCCTCATCATGATTGGCCACATTGGATGCAGCCGCATCAGTTTTACGCATAAAACTCACTCATTCCCAAAATCTCACATTCTCGCATTCTCGCATTCTCGCATTTCCTCAAACCCGTCATTGCAATCCGACCTTATTCAGCGTGGTGACCTGACGTGACGGCCAGAACTTGCAAGTTCGAACCTGAAAACCAGCACCTACCACGCCGTTCTCACTCCCCTGCATCCCCGTATCCACCAAATCCCTCACGACAACCTCATGCCAGATCAGCATCCAAGCGTGGGAAAAGCGGGTCTCCGACCTCGACCCTGTTGCCAGACGGCAGACCGCCCCATTCCAAGGCAGCTGACAAATCCCGGCATTCCAGAGGATCCCCCAGCCCCAAACGGCGCCAGACCTCAGCTGAGGTCTGCGGCATGACCGGTGCAAAAAGCAGCGCGGCAATCCGGATCGACTCCAGCAGATTGTAGAGCACGAAGTCCAGTACATCATTTTTTGTCGGTGCCTTGGCATCGTCCAGGTTGATGCCTGCCGCCTCGGCCTCTGCGGTTTCGGCGGCCGCCTCCTTAGCCAGCGACCAAGGTGCGGTCTGCTCGATATAGAGGTTGGCCGCATCGACCAGCTCCAACACCTTGGCCATAGCCTTACTGAAGTCGATGTCATCCATCGCCTTGGAGTAGCTGGCGTAGAGGGTCTCGGCCTTCTCGCGCAGGGGGTTGCCGAGGCGTTTGGTCAGGGCCGCATCGGTTCGCGGCCAGAGCTCGACGACCTCTGAATCGAGGTACTTCTTGGTCATATTCAGGGCCCTGGAGCAGAGGTTGCCCCAGCTGTTGGCCAGATCAGCGTTGTAGACCTGGATGATCCGTTCCATCGTCAGCGAGCCATCAGCCCCAAACTGGAAGTCGGAGAGGAAGTAGTAACGGTAGCCATCGACGCTGAAGGTCTCGGCCAGCTCCAGCGGCGACATGACGTTGCCCAGCGACTTGCTCATCTTCTCGCCTTTGGTCAGCAGGAAGCCGTGGGCAAATACCTGCCGCGGCAGCTCGATACCGGCAGCCATCAGCATCGCCGGCCAAATAACGCAGTGGAAGCGGATGATGTCCTTGCCAACAAAGTGGATCTGGGCCGGCCAGCGGCGGGCAAACTCCTCTGCATCCGAGGCTGAATCCGAACCATAGCCCACAGCTGTCAGGTAGTTGATCAGGGCATCCACCCAGACATAGCTGACATGTCCCTCGGCAAAGGGGATCGGCACGCCCCAGTCAAAAGTGGTCCGGGAGACCGAGAGATCTTTGAGCCCGCCCTTGACAAAGGCGACAACCTCGTTGCGCCGGATCTCCGGACGGATAAAATTCGGATTTTCCTCATAATAATCAAGTAGGCGCTGCTGATAGTCGGACAGCCTGAAATAGAGGTTCTCCTCCTCGACGAAGGTCAGGGGGCGACCGCAGTCCGGGCAGAGCGGCTGACCGGCCTCATTCGTGGCCGCCAGCCCCTCAGCAGCACGTTTCTCGGCAAATTCGAACAGTTCGTCGTCGTTGAAAAAGGTCTCTTCTGGGACACAGTAATAACCCTTGTATGCCCCCTTGTAGATGGCTCCGTTGTCATAGAGCTTCTGGAAGAAACGCTGCACCGCTTGGATATGGCGGGGCTCAGTGGTGCGAATGAAGCCATCGTAACTGATGCCCAGGCTCTTCCAAGTATCAATGAACTTCGGGGCAATGTTGTCAACCCATTCCTGTGGGGTCAAGCCCTCGGCAGCTGCTGACTGGGTGATCTTTTGACCATGCTCGTCCAAACCGGTCAAAAACAAGGTGTCCTTGCCATCCAGCCGCTTGAAACGGGCCAGTGAATCAGCAGCAATGGTCGTGTAGGCGGTGCCCAGATGAGGCACGCTGTTCACGAAGTAGATCGGCGTTGTCAGGTAGAAGGATTCCAGCTCGGAAGATGGTAAATTCTGCTCCGGGGATTCCTGTTCAACTGAATCAGACATGTTTATATTCTCACTTTCTTAGTGCTTTTTGACAATTTGTAATTGTAGCGCCTTTGGGAGCTTTCCGCAGTGCCTATGCAGATGGAGGTAGAAGAATCTGATGTCTGATCTTCTGTGCTAGCATACTAGTGTACATGGGCAATTGGTCGCCGTTTCCCTGGGACTTGTCATGTTTTTCGTGGTTTATTGATGCTTTGAGGCTTGGTTTGGCAATCAAGTGCCTTTGGATCAGGGCTTGGCGTACTTGTCATGGTGCACGCGCTTTTCCTTTGTGAGGAGTGGCGGGGCGACGACTATTGCGATCTCGCCTTTGAGCGGCTTCTCCGGGTTGGCAATCGAGCGAAGCTCGATCTCGGAAAGCAGCTCATTGGCTGTTCCCCATATATACTCCTCGTGCAACTTGGTGAGCTCACGAGCCACTGCGACCTGTCGCGTAGGCAGGATGTCAGCCATAACCGCAAGGCTGTTTGCGAGACGATGCGGAGATTCGTAGAACACCAAGGCTGCTGGCAACGCCGCCAGATCGCTGAGCAGTGTTTGGCACTCCCCTGCCTTACGGGGCAAGAACCCGCCAAAATAAAAGCTGGTAAAGGTAAAGCCGCTGCCCACAAGGGCAGTCAACAAGGCGCTGGCTCCAGGTAGGATCTCCACCGGCAGGTCAGCTTCCCGGCAGGCTGAAACTAGCTCCATGCCAGGATCGGATATGCCGGGGGTCCCAGCGTCTGAGACCAAGGCCAAGCGTTCTCCAGACTGCAGGCGGGTGATGAGCTCTGGGATGCAGGTACGGATACTGTGGGCGTCGCAACGCTCCAGCGGTACATGGATATCCAAGTGGCTGAGCAGACGGCGTGTCACGCGGGTGTCCTCGGCCAGAACGGCATCAGCCTCAGACAGAGCCCGAACAACACGCGCTGTGATGTCGCCGAGATTCCCGATTGGAGTGGCGCAGATGAATAGCCTGCCGCCTGTATCGTCTTTGCTGTCCGTGTCGTTTATCACGCTGTCTCCCCGTCCGCCCGGACTGATCCGGACATTCGATAATCTCTTTGTGCGACTTGGACTGTCTAACCTATCACTACCAGATCCAGCAGATCTGCGACATTGACGGTTGTCGCAGGAGACAGCTTCAAATAGCTGACTTCTCTGTCCGCTCAGGTTGATCACCCCAAGTACCGACAATCATCCCATATTGGACAGCATTGTGGTTGACCGCACAGCCATCAGCAAGAATATAACCAGGAGCAATCTCCAGAAGTGGGGTGACCACAAAATCACGCAGCAAGGCGTAAGGGTGCGGGATCTTCAAGAATTCGCTCTCCCGCACTTCGCCCTCGAAGTCAATGATATCCAAGTCGAGGCTGCGCGGTCCCCAGTGTTCATGCCTGAGCCTTCCGAAGGCGGTTTCCACAGACTGCAGGTCGGTAAGGAGCTGCTCAGCTGTGATACCAGCTTCAACCTGGACGATCATCACAGCATTGGCAAACTCATCCTGGTCCTCGACATGCGCTGGCTCACTACGGTAAACATTGCTCATGGCTTCGATCAGATACACGGAGGGAAGTTCGGCTACAGCCCGGACGGCTTCGCGGACAGTCCAAGCGGGGTCACCCATGTTCGAACCCAAGGCAATGACCGCACGTTTTGGTTTTCCACTCTCGTTTGTCATGCTGATCCGCTGTTTCTCCTTAACGTAACTGGTTCACCTGTATGGCCAATGACTCGTAAAGGATATAACGGCCCTTCCGTTGACTCAAACCTTGGCCAGCAGCTGCTTGCCGTGGGCGCAGTACTCGTCGGCTGCCATGTAGTTGCCGTCGTGATAGTAGGCGGCGCGGGCACGACAACCGCCGCAGGCACTCTTGTATGCGCAGGATCCGCAGGGCTCGGTGTAGGCCTCAGTGCGCAGGGTCTGGAAGAAGGGGGCGTTGGCCCAGATTTCGGCAAAGCTCTGCTCGCGGACATTGCCGACCTGATCCTTCATATAGGCACAGGGCTGGACGATGCCATCCGGATTAATTATGCAGTAGGAAAGGCCAGCTATGCAGCCACGCGAATAGCGCATCTCCACACCCAGCTGCTTGGCGATGCGCACAAACTGCGGTGCACAAGTCGGCTTAACCGTGATCGGCACCTCTTGGGACTTTTGCATGATGCCCCTGAGCAGCTCCTCGTTTTCCAACACTTCGATGGAAGTCTCAGCAATGTACTTGCCGCGACCGACGGGAATCAGGAAGAAGGGTTGGTGCCCGACGGCGCCCTTCTCCACAGCAAAATCGATAATATCGAGGACCTCATCTTTATTCCAGTCCACGATAGTCGTGTGGATTT
>JAIRUT010000105.1 GCA_031254255.1 Coriobacteriales bacterium | reverse complement strand
TCGATACCGGCCTCCATATCCATGATTAGGATCTGATTTTTGTTTAAGACCAGGTCGGTAGTCAGGGCACGGGCAAAGGTGTTCTCTGGACAGGCACAACCGGAGCCACCAGCCTTAATCGCACCCAGTACCAGCAAGGCGATATTCTCCTTCTTGTAGGCCAGCTTGTCCGCTACATCGTGAACTTCCGGATTGAGCTTGAAAACCTGACCATATTGATTGACCTTGGCGCCGGTGCGCTCTTCGATCAATTCAATCTGCTTGGAGATAGGCACGATCTTAGCCTGTTCGGCATGCGAGATGCCTAAAGCCTGCGCCAAATTGGCATCTGGATCGGAATCAAAGGCCAGCACTTCGCCGCCCCTCCTGGAGATCAATAATGCCAATGCAGCGGCAAGCGTGGACTTACCTACTCCACCTTTGCCAGTAATTGCAATTTTCGTTCCGTCCATGACTTAAAATCCGTACTTGGATTTCATCTTGTCGGACAACTCCTGGAGCACCGAAAAGACACGCTCGGCGTCAGCTTCATCCATGGAACCGGTACCGCAAGAAGGCGCAATAACGGCTTGATTGACGATCATGTCCTTGTCGATACCACAGGTCTTGGAGAGATGGTCCATCATGTTCTCCAGCTGGGTCTCCAGGGTATTCACATCCTGATCACGGATGGCAACGGATGTCGGGACGACTCCCCAAGCCAGTGTGCCGCCGCGCTCCAGATGACGCTTGACATGATCTGGATACATGGCAATGGTCTCACCAAACTCAAAGGCATCGAAATTGATTTGATCCACACCGGCATCAACCAGGATCGACCACTCGGTATTGCCGCAGCAGTGGATTCCGCAGGAGGCACCGTCCGCATGGACAGCATCGATAACCTCAGCAAGCATGGCAACAACGTCATCGCGCTGCACTGAAACATAAGTCGAAGAACCGAAAGCAGAAAGAATCGGCTCATCAACATAGCAGAGTATGTTCTCAGCATAGGGCTGGAACTTCTGGATCTGCCAACGGCACTTCATTGCCAGTGCCTTGGTAATGACATCGCGGAACTCCTCGTTGTAATAGATGGCACGCTTATTCTCATCCACTACAGTCAGAGCCAACGAACAGGGGCCAGTGGTCTGCACCTTGACCCAGGGAATCTTGCCGCCCTTGGCCTTGAGCTGACGCTCCAGCTCATAAATGCCATGGGAGAATTCCTCGCTGATCGCCATTGCTGAACAGTCACCATTGCCATCGTCGGGATCCATGGCCATGATATAAGACTCATAGAACTGGGCAAAAGCATCGGAATAATCACCGTCGGTCTGGAAGAACATACGGCCCTTTTCCTCATCAATCACAACACAGGGCATACCCTCGCTGTATTGGATCTCCATCTGCTCTTTCAGTCCGAATGCTGACATTTGCGGCCAAATAGGAATATTCAGGCGATCCAGTGAAACCTTCACCGCATAAGCTGGATCCTTAAAAGGCATGGATCCGATAGCGGTCGAAAGAAAACGGGTTTGCATAGCGCATCTCCTTATCTTTTTCTTACATTAACCAACACTTCCAATTTGCTTCAGCGACAGTACCCTTAGTCAGTGCCCTTAATTTTAAGAATACCGTAGCCTTTACTTCAGAAGATCAAGCGCGGTATAAACCTATCAGGCACTACCCTGCAGGGATAGTGCCTGATAGCAATGCTCCTTAAAGAGCCAGCACAGCATCCTTGATTGCTCGTATGTGTGCAGGCGTGGTTCCGCAGCATCCACCAATAATATTGGCACCAGCCTTGACCAGATCGGGAACAAGTTTGGCCATATCCTCTGGACTGTCCGGGAAAGTGTCAACACCGTTGACAACCACCGGAAGACCGGCATTGGCATGCAGCAATATGAAGGCATCCGGAATTGCAGTATGGATTTCCGTTACGATCTCCAGCATGCGGTCAACACCGTTGCCGCAGTTAGTACCGATGATATCAGCACCAGCATCCAGAGCCGCCTTTGATCCGTCCACAGGTGCAACACCCATCATGGTGCGATATTCGCCCTTGACAGTCCTCTCATAGCTGAAAGTACAGATGATCTCCAGATTGGTGTTTTCCTTGGTTGCCTTGATAGCCAGACAGGCCTCATCAATATCAGACATGGTCTCGATGCAGACCGCGTCTGTACCGCCTTTTTCCAGAGCAATGACTTGCTCTTTGAAGGCATCGTACATCTCCTGCTCGGTTACTTCTTCAGTCACCAGCAGTTTACCAGTTGGACCAACCGAGGCGATAACCCAATGATCGTCGCCAGCAGCTGCGCGTGAGGCTTTGGCAGCAGCTTCATTGATCTCAGCAACACGACCGGCCAGACCATAGTGTTCCAGCTTGTAAACTGTTCCACCGAAGCTGTTGGCCTCGCACATATCGGCACCTGCATCAATGTAGCTTTTTGCGATACTTTTAACCTCATCAAAGTGCTCAACGCACCAAAGTTCCGGGCTCTCACCGGGCTTCATACCAAGGTTTTGGAGCTCAGTACCCCAAGCACCATCCGAGACAAGCACTTTGCCTGCCTTAAGCGCATCAACAATTTTTCCACGAGCCATGGAGACCCTCTTTCTCTAAAAACCGACTTTCTTTCAAATACAATAATCTCCCCGCTAGTTAAAAGACCTTCTTTCTCTAAAAACAGACACTTAATATATCAATAGATAAAACCAAACAATTTTACCACGTAAATGCCTAAAAAATAGATCAAAACACACTATCTGAAAGTGAGGCCTGAAACCAAAAAAGCAATCGCAGCATTATGCCCAAAATTACGTAACAAGGAAAAATTTCGGAGCTGGGATCATTTTCCAGCAATGTCCACAGCTCCGAAAACCTATGCTAAGTCATAATGATTGGCTGATCTCAAACCTCTTAAAGCTCTCCAGCTTCTGCGTTAGCTGCATCTTGATTGGCAGCCTTATTGGGTTTATCCCCATCTTCAGCTGGTTTGTCTGGGCCAATAACCACTTTTATAACCTTTTCCGCTGACGGTCCTGGATGCTGAGGATTCATGTTCAGACAATTCTTTGGACATTGGCGTATACAATTCTGGCACTGAATGCAAGAGAAGATATCGATGCTCCAAGTCCTATCTTCCTTATCCACTTGGATGGCATAGGTTGGACACCTTTTTTCACAGATCTTGCAGAATATACAGGTATCAATATTGTTCTCGACCAAGCCTTTGGAGCGACTGGTGTAAGTCGGTGGCTTGACCGGATACATCTTTGTTGAAGATTTACCCAAATTCTTCAGTGACATTTTTGTCAGATGAAATGCTCCCATGTTATGACTACCTCTCCGTGCAGCTGATGCAAGGGTCTATGGTCAGAATGTTTATTGGCACGTCCGCCAGGTCGCAACCCTGCATAATATGTGCCATGCCGGCAACATTTTGCGACGTGGGAGTGCGAATCCGGAACCGCTCCAAGAATTTCGTGCCATTGCCTTTGGCGAGATAGAAGCACTCGCCACGCGGTTGCTCCAAGTGTCCAACAGCATAGCTGCCGGCCTCTGGGGAACCCTTGACTTTCTGAGTGTAAGGACCTTCCGGTATCTTGGCCACAAGCTCCCGAATAATGTCGATGGACTGAAAAACCTCAAGTGCACGAACCTCACTGCGAGCATATCCGTCACCGCCATCGGAAGTTACGGGTTGGAAATCCTTCAGTTCCCCGTAGCCGCCAAAGCCAAGCATGCGCAGATCCTCCTGCAGGCCGGAGGCACGGGCAAAGGGGCCGACTGTACTGAATTTAGCAGCATCCTCCTTGCTCAGATAGCCAACACCAACGAGGCGGTTCTTCACAGACCGGTCCTTCAGGAAGACCTTGAGAAGACCTTTGTATTCCACAGCCATCTTTTCGAGGCGCTGAACGATTGCCTTAAGCTCGCTGTCCTCTATATCTTGCTCCACACCGCCGACGTTGCAGGCCGTGAGGATCACTCGACCACCGGTAGTCTCTTCAAAGATATCCAGAACCTCCTCGCGCAGGCGCCAGCACTGCATGAACAGGTTCTCAAAGCCGAAGGCGTCGGCCAGCAGGCCCAACCAGAGCAGGTGACTGTGGACACGGGAAAGCTCATGCCAGATAACACGCAGATATTGAGCGCGGATAGGCACCTCGATCTTCATCAGAGCCTCAATGGTCTCTGAATAGCCGAGGCTATGACCAAAGGCACAGATGCCACAGATGCGCTCACAAACCAGCACAAACTGCATGTAGTCCTTCTTGGCAACTAGTTTCTCCAAACCGCGATGAACAAATCCGAGCTGGGGAATCGCCTCCACAACCACTTCGTCTTCAAGGACGAGGTCAAAGTGCAAGGGTTCCGGCAAAACGGGATGATGCGGCCCGAAGGGAATGACAGTTCTCTCGCCCATTAGCCTTCCTCTCCGACTTTCGCTGTCTTGTCAGCTTTATTGTCAACTTCTGCCCGATTGATCTTCGCTTTCGAGGCTGGTCTGCTGGGACGGGGCCGATCATCGGGATAGCTGACCATGTGCTCAGTGGAACCCTTGACATCAGCACTAGCAGCTGCATAGCTTCCATCCGCTGCGGCCTTCTTGGCCACAGTTGAGGATAGATTCATCGGCGTCGGCAAAGACAGGGTATAGAGCTCACCGTTGAAATCAATTGCGATCCCTGTGAATTTCACACCAAAGAGGTCATGACCCTCGTTTTCAAAGAGAAAAGCAGCCGGGAACATATCGGAAATGGAGGGAACCTCGGTTTCCGTATCCACAGTCAGTCGCAAATTCTCAAAGGGTAGACCATTGGCAAATGAATAAATCAGCTCGACGTTAGCGCCAACCGTACTGGCGTTAACGTTTACAAAGCGCCAGTTCCGCTTCTGGTAGTCCTCGACTTTAGCGAGCAGCTGATCCAGACTTATGTCGATGAAGACCTGAGGGGTTACATTATGCGGCATCAGAGTCCTCCTTCTGCAAAGTCTCAAAAAAAGAGCTCTCTCGCACAGTCTTGCCGCCCACGCTCTTCTTGGCGGCGCTGAGGTCATCCGGCAAAGGATCACTGACAAGCTCGCCAGCGGCCAACGCCTTGCGCTTCTCTTCCAGAACCCCGAGCCCCATGACGACAGCATCAATGATGCCTTCGGGGCGAATAGCACATCCTGGGGCATAGACATCTACCGGTATCGCTACGTCCGCGCCACCAAGCGTGTTGTAGCACTCCTTGAAAATGCCTCCCGTGCAGGCACAGATGCCACAGGCAATTACGACTTTTGGCTCCAGCATCTGATTGTAGATCTGTTGGACCACCTTGATGTTGCGCTCATTGACAGAACCGGTCACAAGAAAAACGTCGGCGTGTTTGGGATTGCCGGTATTGATAATGCCAAAACGTTCAAGGTCATACATCGGTGTCAGACAAGCCAGCACCTCGATATCACAGCCGTTGCAGCTCGAGGCGTCATAATGGATCAGCCAAGGTGATTTGATGGTTGATGACAATGTTCTCGCCTCCTAACTAAGACCATGGAATGTAGTGGATAAGGATGAAATTAACCGCGACCGCCACAAAAGTGACAATCCAGCTGCTCTGCAGCATAGCCTGCCATTTGACGCGGGCGAAGTTGTTGTCGATCATGATCTCCAGCAGGTAGATGATGATCACGCCGACAATCGCAACGATTATCGCAATCCAACTATGCCAGACCAAGAACATCGCTACCCAGCCAAGGAAAA
>JAIRUT010000090.1 GCA_031254255.1 Coriobacteriales bacterium | reverse complement strand
TTGGTTCTGGGAAGCCGTGATGATCTCCTGGACCCGCTCCTCCTCAATTGCCAAAGTGACCCATTTCAGGTTCTGCTGAGTGGATCTGGCACTGCCTGAGTAGGCGCTGCCTGTTCCGTTTGCGGTACCTGTGTCCAGCGAAGCCACATTCCCGAGGGCAGGACTGCTAGATGTCGCCAAGACTTGCACCTCAGCGACAAGGAGCTTGGCCTGCGTCCCATTGGTCGCGTAAAGTGCAACTTGGGATCCGGGTTGAATCGCTCCACCGACCGCACGTACGTCGTCTGACGGCACACTCAGGGCGCAGTATCCCTCCGGCACCCTGAACGGCTCAGCTGATACCCCTAGCTTTGAGCTCACCACTACCTCATTTGCCAGCATCGGCACCCTGACCGTCTGGCCGATGATACCGGACTCCTCACCTGATGCACCTGCCGGCAAAAGATCAACTAACCAGACGCGCTTGCTGACATTCGAAGGACTGAGCTGCTCTCCAACAGCTATGTCTCGATCGGCAACGTAGACTTCGATTTGCTCGCCACCATAAGCAGCCAAAGCTTGATCCCGCGCTCCAGCAGCCTCGGCTCGAACTCCCGAAGCATAGACGAACAAGAACACAGCGGCCAGCAGCCCGCAGGCTCCGGCTATTAACAATCGTAATTTCTTGGATAACATGGCTGATCTGTCTCCTTGTGATCAAAGATTTGATTCCCAGTGGAGACGAGTATGAGCCCCGGATAATAAAGATCTTCTAAATCTATTTGAAAGCTGTTGTAAAGCTGTTGTAAATTGAGCTTAAAGATCTTGGAAATCGGTGGGCAAACATGGCAGATTCAAGACTATTTTGCAGCTTTTTCTGACAGTTGCAAAATTCTTTCATCTAACCTATTGCCAAACCGGGCTGTTTCATATATATTCACGCCGGTAAAAGGAGCGGATTTCGCTATGCGTGATCCATGTCATTTTTAAGAAAGGAGTGGCTATGCCGCGTCCGGTTATTGATACTGATGAATGTACAGGTTGTGGAATTTGTGTGGACACTTGCCCTGGCAGTGTGCTGGACATTGTGAATGACGTCGCTGCTGTCGTCAATGAAGATGCTTGCACCGCTTGTGGCGATTGCATGGAAGAGTGCGCAATGGGCGCAATCACCGAAATCGAAGAAGACTAAACATAGCTTTCTTCATTCAGGCAGTTTCCAGCTTGGGCAAAGAGAAATGAATGTCTGGCTCAATAGATGATTTGAGCCAGACATTCTGCTTTTGTCACTTCAGCTGCTTCAGCTGCTTCAACTGCTTCAGTTGAGCCCAACTTCTCTGCTTGGCAGACTCCTCTGCCAAAGACTTCTCAAATTCCTCGACATTCAGAAAATTTCTACCGGCAATTCGCGACAATTTGCCGGGTTTCCATGCAGATACCGCGTCCACATCCCAACTCATGTAGGCCATCGATAGTGTCGACCAAGCCTTCTGATCCAAAGCGATTACCAGTGTTGGATCGATAGTTTCGATGATCTCCAGAAGCTTCACGTCATCCAAATCTGCATATCTGGAGCTCATGGCATCCGAGCTCTTGCCATCCGAGGCATTCGCACCGCTTGAATCACACATGTCACCAGGGACATCCGGATCGCTCAACAACAGGCCGATCCAAGAATCTCCGGCAAAACCCAGGCTATGCAAGGCATTGCTTAAAGCCCGCCCATCCGAGCCGCTGAATGGCAGGCCACCAGACAACTCAGCCTCTCCCAGCTCCCCCTTAACGGCCAAAACATCGGTAAAGCCAATACAACTGAGACGGTTGCTATAGGTTTGGAGTTCGAGTAGGCGCGCCTCGGCTGTGATCTGAACCGCTTCATTGGCCACTATCTGAGTTGACATCTTGTAGACCTCTCGTCATCTTAAGTTACGAATAGCCAGAATAGTGTTATGCTTATTCAGAATTTGATAAGCAAATTCCCCTTATAACGAAGGATATTTAGGAGTGTACTATGTCTACTGCTGTAGAACTGACTTCAGGAAACTTCAATTCCCTAGTCCTTGAGTCCAGCAAGCCCGTTCTTGTGGATTTCTGGGCTGCATGGTGCGGACCTTGCCAAATGGTCTCGCCGATCATTGATGACATCGCCAAAGAAAAGGCCGATGTTTTATCCGTCGGCAAGCTCAACGTCGACGAACAGCCAGACATTGCCTCAAAATACAGTGTCATGTCCATCCCTACTCTGATCCTCTTCAAGGATGGCGAATTGGTTCATCAGATTGTTGGAGCAGCATCAAAAGAGGAGCTCATTCGGCAATTGACACCCTTCATCTGACGGATGCGGTCTTGCCAATGATCGGTGGTTGCTGATCGGTGAGCTCAGGTTAGGCAACAAGCGCCTCACCAACCAATGGTCACTACCAAGTTTTGACCAAACAATATGTCCAAGGTTCACTTCGAATCGATGGATGCTGACGTGTGTGTTTTTTGCAAATTAACCAGCTCAAGAAAGGACCCAATATGTGCAACAACGGAGTAGACACCAGCGGATTCAAGACCAATATGGAACAATACGGCGAGACTGCGGCATTGCTTCGACGCTGGACGCATCGCAGTTTTCATCAAGCCGAGTGGGAAGGTGCCAGCGGCACAATGGAAAAGCTACGCAAAGCTCAAGACCTGCTTGATGATGTTCGCGCTCTTTATGAAGAAGCCTCTGAGCTCATCGACAAGGAGCTTAAGGATACCCTGTCATCTGTTAAGCTTGTGTAAGCTCGTAGAGATACGATTTGAGGAATTGGCTGAGAATTAGATCAAATGGGAGATCCAGTCCGTTTCAGTGTTGCCATGCCCGAAGATCTGCTCGCGCAGCTTGACAGACTTGTAGCCCGTCGGGGATTGGCCAGGAATCGTTCGGAGATCATCCGCGATTTGGTTCGCGATGCCTTGGTCGAGGAACAGTGGCATGACCCGGATGCAGAGATTGTAGGAACCTTGACCTTTGTCTTCGACCATCACGCCAATGATCTGCAAAACAAACTTGATCACATCCAACATGACTCTCACGACAAGATCATTGCCACCATGCATATCCATTTGGATGCCCATAACTGCTTGGAGGTTATTGCCATGCGCGGGAGCTCTGAAGAGATTCGGGTAATTTCTGAAAGTATCCTTGGTATTAAAGGTGTAAAGCATGGATCACTTACAGCTACTACCACCGGATCAAGTCTTTGAGGCCGCTTTAACCAATACAGATGCCGCATGCCTATGACCTGCATATTACGGGACTTGTCCAAGGGGTTGGTTTCAGGCCCTTTATTTACCGCCTCGCTCGACAGCATGGGCTGAATGGCTGGGTGCTGAATGCCTCAGATGGAGTGCATGTCCATGTCGAGGGTCGCGGCTCTGACTTCCAGTCCTTTCTCGAACAAATTGAGCTGGAGGCTCCCCCGGCCTCTGATATTCAGGAGATTTACCTCCAGCCCGGCGACAGCCGGTCCTGCTCAGACTTCGAGATCCGTTCATCGGATGCGTTAAGCGCAGCTTTGACACGTGTCTCACCAGATCTGGCTACCTGCAGTGACTGCCGCCGCGAGCTATTCGACAGCCAGGATCGGCGTTTTGCCTACCCCTTCATCAACTGCACAAACTGTGGGCCACGTTTTACGATCATCGATGCCCTGCCCTACGACCGGCAGAATACGAGTATGGCGGCCTTTGAGATGTGTGGCCCATGTCAGCAAGAATACGGTGATCCGGCTGATCGGCGC
>JAIRUT010000088.1 GCA_031254255.1 Coriobacteriales bacterium | reverse complement strand
ATTGGCTGCAGCGCATCTCTCTTTCCGAATAAATGAGCGGTTGCGCGGTGTGCTGGATACGATATTCACGATCCCCATGGTGTTGCCTCCGACTGTTTGCGGCTTTTTGTTGCTTGTCTTTTTTGGTAACTCTACAGGACTGGGACGCTGGCTTATAGACCACGGTATCGTTTTGGTGTTCAGCTGGCCCGGAGCGGTCGTTGCCGCAATTGTCGTCGCATTCCCGCTGATGTATCGCACCGCGCGCGGAGCCTTTGAGAGCCTTGATCCCAATCTGGCCGATGCCGCACGCACGCTTGGCTGGTCGAATACCCGTGTTTTTTTCAGGCTTACCTTACCGCTGACATGGCCGACCATCGCAGCGGGCACAGTGCTGGCCTTCGCCCGAGCGCTGGGTGAGTTCGGTGCGACTTTGTTCGTAGCCGGCAACTTTGCCGGAGTCACACAGACCATGCCGCTGGCGATCTACTTCCAATGGATGGCCGGACACACCAATGTGGCAACGTTTTGGGTTGTCGTGACCATTCTCATCTCCTTTCTCGTCATCTTCTTTATTAACTGGTACGCCTCCCGCACGCAGCGCTACCGCAAACCCGGCAGGGATGAGGAAGCGTTTGCAGCTGACGATACGGCTGACCGGTTCAATGGCAAGTTGAGCACCAAGTTGAGCGACAGGATGGATGGCAAGCCGGATGAGGGATCGAAGGATGCCAGGGGCACTGGAGGTGAACGCAAACCATGAGCCTGGAGCTCGATATCAAAAAGAGTTTTCCGACCTTTACCCTTGAGGTCGCCTTTGCTGCTGGCCCTGAGACGCTCGGCCTGCTCGGTGAATCGGGCAGCGGCAAAAGCCTGAGCATGCGCTGTATTGCTGGTTTGGAAACTCCGGATGAGGGACGCATAGTCGTCAACGGAAGGGTTTTCTTCGACTCGGCAGCCAAGATCAACCTCTCGCCGCAGGAGCGCAAGACGGCTATGCTCTTCCAGAACTACATGCTCTTTCCCAACTTGACCGTTGCCGAAAATATCGCCGCCGGACTGCCAAATGGCACCTCGAAAACTGAAGCCAGGAAGATCGTCTCAGAACAGCTTGAACTTTTTGGCCTCAAGGGTTTTGGAAAACGCTACCCCATCAGGCTTTCAGGCGGGCAACAACAACGGGTAGCAGTTGCTCGCATGCTAGCTGCCAGACCCGGCATCCTGATGCTGGATGAACCCTTCTCAGCGCTGGACTCACACCTGAAAAGTGCCTTGGAGCAGGACATGCTCGACCTCTTCGAGGCATTTGAAGGTACGATCCTCTATGTTTCCCACGATATAGACGAGGCCTTCAGGTTTTGCGAGCGCGTAGCGGTAATCGACCATGGCAGACTGGCCGAGATCGCGAAAACTGAAGACATCGTCTCACACCCCGCAACATTGGCAACACTAAAGGTCTCCGGCGTGAAGAACATCTCCCCCGCCCGCTTCATAGACGAGCACACCGTCGAGGCCACCGCTTGGGGCCTGCAGCTGAAGACGACACAGACGGTCCCACCCGACGTAGCGTTTTTGGGTCTGCGAGCGTCCTACATAAGAAAGGCGGAAGGTGCTGGTGATGCCAGCAATGCCTTTGAGCTTGAGGTCAAACGCGTCAGTGACTCGCGCTTTGAGCGCACGTTCATTTTCAAGAGCCCCAACTCCAAGAAGTTGCTACAGTGGAGAACTAGCAAGTTGATAGAAACACAGGATGATCCGCCTCAACGAGGTGATCGCGTCATGATACAGATACCCACTGACAAGATACATCTGGTCACACATTGAGGATGGCCAATGGTGTAACAGGTATTCCAAGTGAGCCTATGTTATACTGATTGGCACTAGCGAAGCCCGATATATTTTTAAGGGTACGGGCGGCGCGGATTTTTTGGAAAGCGGTAGCTGCTAACTACCGCTTTTTTCTTTTCCGGTTTACTCGGATTCTCCGCCTCATCCTTCCTTGTCGTAATCCGACAACTCGGATTATTTGTCGAATGACCAACAGTGCGATCCTGAGAATGGCTCCTATGATTCTAGGAGCATAAACAAGGATTGTGCAGATTGCTGCACTGACCATCAGGTATTCCAAGGGCATCACGCATCCTCTCTGGTTGCGCGCCGCCCGAAGGACTTCGCTAGTAACAGGCCATTCTACAACAAATTTACTGCTATTACTAGCTTATGTTTTTTACTATATTCCTATCATTACATGTGAATTAATTGCATATTCAAAAGGCTATAATCTATTACGAATAAAGGTGATTGATCACCGTATTTCGCAATAGATGGAATAAAGGCATGGAAGTAAAACGGATGACTACTTCACATACGGGGGGGGGTGCCCTGATTCTTTTCAGAAGTACTCCGGAGGAAAAAGCGGATTACCTGCAGACATTGTTTCAGGAGGTCTATGTTACCGACATTGTTGACCGACACAGAATCAGAAACAAAAACGAACTGGCTGAGTTGTTGGATATCCTGTCATCTGCCATCGGCTCATTTACCAACCCATCAAAGCTTGCGCGGACATTCAAGAGCCTGAAAAACGAGGTGATCAGCGACAAGACCCTGAGCACTTATATCAACCTATTCTCCCGTCTATTCCCTGTCTGCGGCAGCAACTCCACCAGCTGCCGCCCCGTTGACTGGCGGGACGGCAGCGTTGCGAACTTGTGCGATCAGCTGCTGGCAGACTGACAGAACAACAGACGCGTCATTGCAGTCTACAAATGAGCTTGGCAACCTAAAGTTCGTGCCACATCATGCAGCGGCCGAATCAAACAGATGGCTCACCCCCATCCCTCTGTTTGGGCGGTTCCGTAGTTACTGGCACCGGTACAGCCTGTGAATATCTTCATGGCATCCCCTGTCAGATGGAACTGCGGGAAGTCTGCTTGTGGGTATATTGCTGGATCCCACCAATTTGGCAGAGCAGTATTGATTCCTTTGCAGTTGTAGAATGTGTGGTAGAAGTTGGTGACCAACTTGTTGTTGTCAAACAAGTTGGAAGGAATCGAAGTCAAGCCCAAGCAACCCCAGAATGTACAGTAGAAATCTGTCACTTTGGTGTTGTTGGCAAACAGGTTAAAGGGAATCTCGGTCAGGCTGGTGCAACTGTAGAACGTACCCTGGAAACCCGTCGCCTTGGTGTTGTTGGCAAAGAGGTTGAGGGGGATCTCGGTCAGGCTAGTGCAACTGTTAAACATCCAATCAAAACTTGTCACCTCGGTGTTGGTGTTGAAGAGGCTAGGAGAAATCGCCTCCAAACTGGAACAATAGGCGAATGCGCCCTGGAAAGTCGTCACCTCGGTGTTATTGGCAAATAGGTCGGAGGGGATCTCTTCCAAACTGGTGCAGCCTAAGAATAAGCTCAGAAAATTCGTCGCCTCTGTGCAACTATCGAGCAGGCCACCAGGGATCTCAATCAGGCTGGTGCAATCAGCAAATGCACGCCAGAAATAGGTCAACTGCGGATTCCTAACAAATAGGTCGGAAGAAATCTCGGTCAAGTTCAAGCAGCTCTCAAAAAGTAAGCTTACATCAGTCGATGACTGTTGCAGCAATGGGGTGATGAAAGCTGTCAGACGCTTCTCTCCACTGTAGGTTAAGCTACCGCCGTTGCTATAAGACTTGCCAAATTTTATCCCATCTGGTATGCGACCGCTCACCGTTATGGTGTAAGTATCCTGTGCAGTGTAGGCGTGAGTAGCGGTGTTCGGAGTGGGAGTGGTACCATCACCCCAGTCCACGATATAGTTGTTGTCGCCCTCACCGATGAGGAGGCTCACGGTATTTGTAGCAGTATCACCGAAG
>JAIRUT010000023.1 GCA_031254255.1 Coriobacteriales bacterium | reverse complement strand
TTGAAACAGCTACGGCTTCCAATGAGGCCTTGACTGCCGCCCTTGATGTGGCCAGTGCCAGTGAGGCACCGACCACAGGCATCAACACCGAAAGCCCCGCCACCAACAAAGGCCCTGCAGGCTTTAGGCCTGCCACCAGTACCCCCGGCATAGGCCAGTAAGTTATCCAGGAGGCAAGCAGGCGATGTTAGATGCCATAGCTACAGATGCAACATCAGCAGCAAAGATGGCCACAACCATCAAAGCCCCACTTGCTGACTATGCAGACTTTTCGATGAGGACCATTGCCAGTAGCATCGAGGTTTCTTGCAGCGCTACCCATGATGGGCTTTCTACTGAGGTCTCCAGGGCACTAAGCACCTGGGAGTGTCTGATCGCATCAGATGCCAGTGCGCTTAAGGATGCCCATGAGGCCCTGGCAGCTGTTGACACCAGTACTGCCAACAGCATCTACGCAAGCGCTGCCAATAGCTTCATGGGGATATGAAAGGCTGATCTTTCATGAAGATAGACAAGACAAATGGCATCATGGCACTGGGAGCAGAAAACGAGGGCCTGGCTAAACAGATGTCTCAGTGCGATGATCAAATCCAAACCCTGCAAAACATCAACATGGGTGACTTCGGGCTTTCAGGAGAGGCCTACAGAGCAATTGAGATGCGCCTGAAGGCACGCATCAGCATACTGAAGGCCCATAACCTGGCCTTTGACGCCATCTTTAGGGCAAACGCAGAAAACATCAACAAGATTTATGCCCTTCCCGACTCAAAGCCTGGTGTGCTTGACAGGGAGTGGTGCCAAGAAAAGATAGACGAGGCAAGAGGCAACATGCACTATGCGATGGATAAGCAAGATAGCTTAAGGCATAACTTATCCGTCACATCCGGGACGCGCTTTATGCTGGTTGGCTTCTGGCAAAAAAGGATTGACTCTGAATATGAACTGATCAACGTATACCAGGCAAAGATCGATGCTGCAAACACCTACGACGCTGAATCAAAGGCCCTCTACGACGATGCCGGTTGCACTGTCCAAGACATCCTTGCCCGCTGTAGCGACGCAGCGCAAAACTGCATAAACACCGGAGGCTATGACAAGTCAGACATGGGCCTTATCAATGCACTGGACATAGATAGGTTGTATATTGATGCACGCTCACGCCAAAAGATAGATGCTGCAAGGCCCTACCTGACAGAAGATGAGCTTGCAGCCTATATCCTGGCACTTGCAAATGACGGGCTGGTCGATACTGAAGACATCTATGAAAGCGGCATCTTTAACGAAACACTTTACAGTGGCCTGGCCAAGCTTCCAGATAGTTGCATCAACGATGCGGAGATCAACAACTTGGCAAAAGCCTACGACAACATGTGGATAGACAACAACACCGAGGCTGTCGAGCGCATGGTCGAGCTTTCCTACCTTGAGGATCCAAACCTGTTGTCTTATTCTACGAAAAACCCATATCCTGCCAAAGTGTTTTACCAATCTCCAATCTTGGACAGAATTGCTGAAGCCGTTGCCACAAATACGCAAAAGATTGAGAAGGGCAGCGTCGGCTACTATGACAGATTGGCCGGTGCTGACCTGATCAATGCACTGGCAAGAGACGAGCACTTTGTGTTTGATGTCAACGAAGTGAAGGTTGATCTATTGGCAGTAAGGGCACCTACAAACGATGCAACATTTTGCACATTGGCCTTCGGGTCTGAGATGATGCAAGGTGGCGCCAGCTATCGTTATCTAAAAGATGCATCAACGCTGGTGAGCGTGGGGCAAAATATAGCGGGTAACCCAACGATCTATTCCCTCACAGGTGACTTGAATACCATATGCGACATGGCGGCAGATCTGAAAAACAAGGAAAGCATCAGCCCAGAATACACAATATTGGGTGTTGACTATAAGTTTTTTGCCACCGAAGGTATTTCCCAGATAATTGGTTCTATCCATCCAATCGCCGGGCCCCTGGCTTCTTTGGGGGTTGATTGTTTATCCGAATATGTGGGCTCAAAAGAAGAAGGGGGGAAAGGAGCTGTCATCACGGATGGCAGCTACGGCAAGGTTGCATCCAATGCGCTCAAATATGGAAACCTAAGCGAGTTTGGCTTCGGCCTGAACATAACGACAGACTGCAAAAGCGACCCTTCTGCCTTACTGAGCCCCGATGTCAATGTCTATGCCTCTGACAGTGCCAAACAGAGGCTGGATGATATCACCTCTGTCTTTTCCCAGGTTCCTCTGCCATACGGTTCTCCAACATGTACCGACACATACGGTACTGATCAGTTCATAACCGATCTGGAGCAAAACTTTGTCGGATCGGTCTATCCATATGTTGATGTCAATCCCAACGACACGTCCAGGTTCCTCTCGTGGACAGAAGCCAGTGCGTCTACTCCCCTCGATCCAGTGGAAGGCTCTAACATGCCACTGCCCAAATACCCGGATAGACCGCCAGAAGGCTGGGAGTTGGTGTATAAGGGGGAAACAACTGATGCAGATGGCGCTGTGCATCAAGGCGGTGAACTGGTGTACAAGGACATAAGTGTATCCAAAGGTAACTCCATATCAAATCATGAGTTCTTTGCAGACAAAGACTTGAGTAGGAACTATGAGTATGTATGGCAGTACAACGAAAAACATCCAGACAACCCCGTGGTGGCCCCATGAGCAAGGCGAATAAGCTCATCATAGTGGTCATATCTGCTGCTATTATTCTTGTCATCGCCGTCCTTCTGATCCCTTGGAACAGCATTCTCAAAAATCATCCGACAGCCCATGAGCTTGAATTGGAAAAACAGTTGGATAACTATTATTACGGGAAAAATCAATTAGGTAAAGACTTAAGTGAATCAATTAGCTTAGAAGAAAGTACTGATGCGGATGGTAATACCCTTTATACTGCAGTGCTTAATCCTAAAGTGGATAAAATTTTTATAGATATGGTGGAGATCTACAACAGCGGCCCAGGCATGGATCCGTTGACAATCGAGAATGTCAGATACGACCTCACGGAGGGAATGCTTAAGTCCACGGATCAATGGGTAAAGGAGAATCCCTTCAGGCAGTTTATCACTTGGTGCAACGCCTCTGCATCCACTCCCCTTGATCCGAAAGAGGGCTCAAACATGCCAGTACCTGAATACCCGGACAGGCCACTGAAGGGCTGGGAGCTGGTGTATAAGGGGAAATTAACTGATGCAGATGGCACTGTGCATCAAGGCGGTGAACTGGTATATAAGGACATAAGTGTATCCAAAGAGATCTCCATATCAAACTATGAGTTCTTTACAGACAAAGACTTGAGTAGGGACTACGAATACGCCTGGCAGTACAACGAGAAACATCCAGACAACCCTGTGGTGACCCCATGAATGTAAGTGGATTACAGATGACCACCTCAGTTATGCAGGAGAAGCAACCGATTGAGCACTCGGAGACATCATGAGCAAAACCAAGATCACAAGGCAACAAGAAGACTGTATGAGTAATTAGAGCTGCGCAAGCTGAAGAACAATAGGGCAGAGGGTCAAGAATGAACCTAACATTGATCAAACCAGACAGATTATTCACAACCGTTTTGCCAGATGAAGTTACTGGCAGGCATTGGATCAGGGACAACGACAACAAGGGACAGCCGCGGCAACTTGTCTGTATTGAGGGGAATGACGGCAGCTGGGTAATGTCAGCGATTGGAAAAGTATCCATCGCCGATGAGCAGAAAGAGTTGGATATCAGAGGTGGACTGATCCATCTCCGATATTCCGACTCTGAAGACTTTCTGCTGTTGGCTGAAAACCCTCAGGCCGTTGGCAAGACCTATACAAAGGTTGGATTTGCAGATGATACGGCTCTTCGTATCGGCAGCGATCAGTCTTGCAGCCTCTGCTTCGACTGCCACCACCTCTCCCCTCTCCATGCACTTTTGTTTTATGAAAATGAGATCTTCTCAATCAAAGACACGAGCAGTGAAGGTGGAGTCTACGTCAACGGACTCGCCGCACCCAAGAATGATTTCCAGCCTTTAAAATTCGGAGACAAGGTATTTATTCTCGGTTTGTCTATCATTATCGGCAAGCGGTTCATTGCCTACAATAACCCCAACTATGCAGTCAGGCTGATTGAGGACCCCATACAGGTTGCATATAGTCCGCAAGTTTATGAAGAACCTGACACGGAGTTAAATTCTGAGGATGGCGCTGACCCGGACCATTTCTTCAGATCGCCGCGCATCCGACGGGACATCATCGAAAAGACCATTAAAGTCGAAGAGCCACCAAGCAAGGAAAAACCCGAAGAAAGCCCGACGATACTGAAAGTCGGTCCATCTGTGGGCATGGCCCTTGGTTCGGCAATGATGGGTATTTACATGGTCACCAATGCTGTGAACAGCGGTAATTACATGCGCGCAGTGCCTATGGGCTGCATGATGGTGGTGATGATCCTCGGGGCGATTCTCTGGCCAAACTTAACCCGACGCTACGAGAAAAGAAAGGCAAAAAAAGCCGAATCCAAACGACGGGCAGCCTATGCGGCCTATCTGGACAAGATCCGGATAGCGATCGCCCAAGAAATAGAACGGCAAAAGGAGATTTTCACTGAAAACAGGGTAACCCTGCACGAATGCTTGGAGCGAGTAGCCAACAAGGACCGTCGTCTCTTTGAGCGGACAACTATCCACCCGGACTTTCTGGAACTGCGTATCGGTAAAGGGAACATGGCATTGCTTGCCGATGTCCAGTTTCCTGATGAAAAGCTCCAAATGGAAGAAGATGCCCTACGCGATTTGGTCGCAGAACTGGAGGAACGTCCGCGGGTTGTCGAGAATGTACCCATCTCCATGGCTCTAACCAAGGATTTCGTGGCGGGCGTGGTAGGCAGGCGCGAAGACTGCTATCCATTCATGCGTGGATTGCTAGCACAGCTGACGACCCTTTATGCTCCCGACGAAGTGCGGGTCGTCTTTCTTGGCGACACCGAGGAGCAGGATGAATGGAACTTTGTCCGATTTTTGCCGCATATCTTCGACGATGGCTTCGAGTTTCGCTATCTGGCCACGAACTCATCCGAAGCGACCGAAGTCTCCATGCGCCTGGAGCGCGAACTGAATAACCGCGAGGGCGGCTCCAATAGGGACAACGTAGGTGACTTCGGGGCCTATTACGTCATCTTCGTAGCCAATCAGGCGCTGGCCAAATCCAGCGAGATGCTGGACTCCATAAATGCCCTACGTGTCAACAAAGGCTTTTCCGTGCTGACCTTCGCAGAGGAACTCCGCAAGCTGCCCAAGGAATGCACATCGATCATCGAGCTTGATGGTGCCAACGGCAAGATCTATGATCCCAAGGATAGTACGGGACAGCATTCGCTTTTTGTATCCGATATTTCCCTGCAAATCAACACGGCTGAGCTTTTTGCTGAGGAATTGAGCAGTATACATTTCAGCGATCTGTCTGAACAGCACTCATTGCCGTCTGCACTAGGCTTTTTGGAGATGTTTGAAGTCGGCAAGGTAGAACACTTAAACATCAAGAACCGCTGGGCGGAAAGCAATCCGATGCTAACACTTGGCGTGCCCTTAGGCATTGATCCTCAAGGGTCATTATCCATTTTGGACGCCCACGAGGACGCCCACGGCCCCCACGGCCTCTTCGCTGGAATGACCGGTTCCGGAAAATCGGAGACTATCATCACCTACATCCTCTCACTGGCCGTGAATTTCCGTCCGGATGAAGTGTCCTTCGTGCTTATCGACTACAAGGGCGGCGGCTTGGCCGGAGCCTTCGACAACTCCCGTGCCCGCCTGCCACACCTTTCCGGAACGATTACGAACCTCGATGGCAGCGCGATCACCCGCTCAATGATATCCATCCAATCCGAGCTGAAACGCCGACAGGCCATGTTCAATGAGGCTCGGGATATAAGCTCTGCAGGCACGATGGATATCTATAAATACCAAGATTTATTCCGTAAAGGCGTGGTTAAGGAAGCCTGTCCACATCTCTTCATCATCTCTGACGAGTTTGCTGAATTGAAGTCACAGCAGCCGGAGTTCATGGATCAACTGATCTCGACAGCCCGCATCGGTCGGTCGCTCGGCGTCCATCTGTTGCTGGCGACACAAAAACCCTCGGGTGTGGTCAGCGACCAGATCTGGTCAAATGCCCGCTTCAAGGTCTGCCTAAAGGTGGCCGATGCTGCCGACTCTAAGGAAATGCTGAAGCGCGATGATGCCGCCTCCATAACGGCCTCCGGGCGTTATTACCTGCAGGTTGGCTATAACGAGTATTTCGCGATGGGTCAGTCAGCCTACGGTGGTACGACTTACCGACCAACCGAGCATTTTGAAAGGAAGAAGGATGATTCGGTGGTTATGGTCTCCTCCACTGGACGGCCCCTGGCCTCTGTGTCGCCGCCTAAACAGCAGACCCAGGACACCAAAACCCCAGAGTCAGTGATCGTTCTCGACCACCTAGTGGAGGTCGCCTCTAAGGAGGGAATAAGCGCTCCGCAGCTCTGGCTAGACCCGATTCCCCCAAACCTGACATTTGCAGATTTGAATGAAAGTTATCCAGAACAGACGAAGGATCACAGCCCCCTGAGACTGAGTCCGATAATCGGTGAATATGATGATCCCTTCATACAGGTTCAGGGCCTGCTGCGAATACCCCTGAGCGAAGAGGGCAACGTGGTCGTCTACGGCTCCGCCGGCTCCGGCAAGGCAAGCCTTCTCACCGCAATGCTCTACTCGTTGATCCGAGACTACCCGGTCGAAGCGGTAAATGCCTATATTATGGATTTTGGTGCCGAGACATTAGGAGCATTCAAGGGCGCACCGCAAGTGGGTGATATCGTCTTCGCCAACGATGAGGAGAAGGTCGTCAATCTGCTGCGGATGTTGGAATCAGAGGTCGAGAACAGACGTAAACTACTGTCCAACTTCGGCGGATCATTGGAGCTGTTCAATAAGGCTGTCACGAACCCGACAGATTGGATGCCAGCTGTTGTGGTCATGGCCAACAACTATGACATTTTTGCTGAACTCTATGAGCGCTATGTGGACAGGCTGACAAAACTAACTCGTGACGGTGTGCGCTATGGCATCTACTTTGTACTTACCTGCACACGCTCCGGGTCGGTAAACTACCGGATGCTCCCCAACTTCAAGCAGCGCTTAGTGCTCAAGATGAATAACAAAGATGATTATCTCGGTTTACTTGGATCAATGCGGGATGTCTCTGTTCCCACTGCCTATGCCCGCGGTCTCGTCAAGATGGAGCGGATGCTTGAGTTCCAAACAGCTGCACTCAATGCTGATGAGGAGACCAATGAGTTCGAGGCGATCATGAAGGCCATAGAAGATCTTGGCTTTGCAGATGATGCTGCCCAAGCACGAGTCATACCGACATTACCAGACCTGGTGACATCTGAGATGCTGATTGACCACGGCGTGAGTAGATCCGCCATGCCCTTGGGGATCTCCAAGGAAACATTTGAGGTTGTCTGCCAAGATTTTCAGCGGGTTCCTTGTCTGTTTATCACCGGTGACGATGAGGACAGGCAGGCTCTGTTCATCGAGCCTTTTATCAAGGTTTTGGGAGCGACCGGAAACCTCAGTATCAAGGTATTTGATCCTGCTGCAATTCTGGTGCCATCGCGGTTGCCCCAGAATGAGACCCTTGAAGTCTTCCAAGATCAGGATGCTATTAATAGCTTCCTTGATAGTCAGCTTAAAGATGGGACAGAGTTGGATTCTGGCACATTCTTTGTAATTGTCTCTCTGCGGGACTTTTTGGATGCCTTAAGCAGCGAGGTCCGTACAGCATTCACCAACTACGTCACCAGCAACTCTTACAAGAACCTGGGCGGCGTTGTCCTGTCGGGAGATCCAGCACGCTTCACCACCTTCAACTACGACGCTTGGTACAAGGAAATGCTGACAAACAGCACTGGCATATGGACAAGCAACGGCTTGTCCAACCAGAGCATGCTCAGACTGACTCGCCAGATACCAGAATTCAGGGAGCCGCTCCCCGACTCCTTCGCCTGGCATGTCAGCAAGGGCAACGCAGTGTTGATAAAACAGGCTTCATGCAAATCTTAAGGGTAAACGTCGCATTACAATACACTACAATGTATATGTATGTGGAGATCAAGGGAAGAGCGGCAAATTGAGCACAGCAACAGAAATAGAAAAATCGGTGACAGCGTAAAGGAAGGGAAATGAGATGCTTGGTTTTGCATACCAAAGATCAAGTTACATAACCCACATTGACAATATTGAAAAAACCTAAAGGCTTAAAGACTTAAGTGCCCTGATCGCTGGGAGGGGATGGAAGACTTCTTTGGATTTGAGGGCAGGTATCTTTGGGGGATACTCACCGGCCTTAACGATATGCTCACAGGCCTCATGCAAATAAGTGCCAGCACATATGCCGCCACCATCTATGCCTTCACAAAGCCATTCGGCATATGCCCTGACTTTTTAGCCAATTATGTGGAGTCCACTAAAGCGGGCTATTACCAGATCTTGGCAGATCCACTAGGAACGCTTGCTGCAATGGGCAACCAGATAATGGACGGCTTTGATGAGGACTACCCATTTACCGGAAAATTTGTATCGCATTGTAGTGAGGACAGGATGACAGTCTCGTTTTGACTGTCTATCTTTCGCTATAAGGTATATCAAAAGCAT
>JAIRUT010000022.1 GCA_031254255.1 Coriobacteriales bacterium | reverse complement strand
GCCCTCTTTCTTGATGGCGAGATCCTTTGGAGCTATGAGACCGGCATCAACAGCGGTGAGCTTATGGGGGCCGATGAGCTGGAAGTTGAATCGGTGAGAGTCTCTGCTGGCACCGCGCCATTAAAGTTGCTGCGCTATGGCGACTATGACTTCTATAGTCATATCACGCAGTCATTCTTCCAAGGTCGCTTATGATTGACGAGCTCCAAGTCGTAAACTATGCTCTGGTGACGGATGCTACCCTGGAGTTCTCTCCCGGCTGTACTGTACTCACGGGCGAGACTGGAGCTGGCAAGACGGTTTTGATCGGCGCCCTCAAGCTGCTGATTGGTGAGCGCGCCGATACCACAAGTATCTCTGATAATGCCGACGAGCTACGCGTTTCTGCCCGACTGATCGACTCTGAGGATAAGGAATCCATCGCTTCCCGCAGGCTGAATCGTCAGGGGCGCTCACGCTGTGCCATCAATGAAGAGATGGTTGTGGTCTCGACCTTGGCTGAGCGTTTTGGTCCGGATTTCGATCTGCTCGGACAGCATGAGCACCAGTCCCTGCTTTCCCACTCTGCTCAACTGGAGTATCTGGATAATTTCGGCGGTGCTCCGTTGTCCAAGGCCTTGGCGGATTACCATACGGCCTTTGCTGCTGTTATCGCTGCGCAGGAGGCCCTGACGGCCCTACAGGATCAGACCGCTTCAGATGCCCGCCGCCTCGACGACGCTCGTTTCCTGATAGACGCTGTTCAGGCTGTCGATCCCCAGCCGAATGAATATGAGACCTTGGAGGCCGAGCTTCCGATCCTCCGTTCTGGGGAGGAGTTGGCTCATGCGGCCGAGTCGGCCTTGGCCGACCTGCGCCAGGAAGCTGCGGCAGAGGAACGCTTGGCTTCTGCCGTTCGCGCCCTTGAGCAACTGCAGGGTGTCGACGGACGCTTGGACAGTATCCATGCCAGATTGAGCAGCCTGCTGATCGAACTGGAGGATCTCTCCGCTGAGCTGCGCGCCTATCGCCAGAGCGTGAGTTTTGATCCCCAAAAACTGGAGGATGCCCTCGATCGCCTGGGTGCATTGGAGGGTTTGCGCAAGCGCTTCGGGCCGCGCATGGACGATGTCTTCAGCGCCCGTGACGAGGCCTTGAGAATACTTGATCTTGCGGATAATCTTCCGGAGAGATTGACTGCCGCAGAACAGCAGTTGGTCAAATGCCAGGCTGAGCTTCGTCAAGTGGCAGATGTCTTGACGACACTTCGCCATCAGGCAGCCGCGGAACTGGAGGAGCGCCTGCAGCGCAGTTTGGAGGAGCTGGCGATGGGCGGATCCAGCGTGAAGTTCAGCTTCTCCACTCTGGATCCCAGCGCTTGGACGACGAGCGGCCCAGAGCGTGTCCAGCTGCTCTATCAGCCCAGCGGTCGCAGCAGCGCCCGGCCACTGGCCAAGATTGCCAGCGGGGGAGAGCTCTCGCGTGTGATGTTGGCGCTGAAGACCGAGGTGGGTGACGGCGACCAAAAGACCTTGGTCTTTGATGAGGTTGATGCCGGAATCGGTGGTGCCACGGCAGGTACCGTGGCCTCATTCATAGCGCGTCTGGCTGAGAAGAACCAGGTCATCATCATCACTCATTTAGCCCAAGTCGCGGTGATCGCCGACCGTCATTATCTGGTGCGCCGATCCCAAGAAGATGGCCAGGCTGTGGGGACTAGCGTCCTGCAAGTAAGCGGCTCGGAACGGATCCGTGAAATTGCCCGCATGTTGTCCGGCGAGGTCAATGAGGCAGCGCTCAACCATGCTGCAGCTCTTTTGGCAGCTGCCCAAGGCGAGGCCGCCTCGAACGAAGTTGCCCAAAGCGAAACTACCCAAGATGAGGCCGCCTCGAAAGCAGCCGTCCAAGGTTCAAATGCAGCCGTCCAGGGCAAAGATACCCCGGAGCAGCTATCCATGGATCAGCCAGGGGAATCCGGAATTAAGGGCAACAGCTGATGTCGATTTCTGGACCAGCTCGTCTGGGCAAAAAGACCAAGCATCTCGTCAATCAATTAACACCGGAAGACATCGCCGTAATCGATCACGAGGACATCGACCGTGTCTCGGCCGACTCCCTGGTTGCCAGTGGTGTCAAGCTGGTCATCAATGTTGCCCAATCCATCTCCGGAAGATACCCGAATGTTGGCCCTGAAATACTGGTTAATGCCGGTATCTTACTCCTCGACTCTGTCCAGCCGTCACTTTTTGAACTGCTTGAAGACGGGGATATCATCAAAGTCGATGGAAATCAGATATACCAAGGTGACATAAAGATTGCCGATGGTGAGCAGCTGGACATCAAGGAAGTCCATCGGCTTATGGATCTGGCAGAAGAGCGTATTGACCAGGAAATGGAGCAGTTCGTCACCAATACCATCGAGTATCTTGACAAGCAAAAGATCGCACTGATCTATGATCCTTGGGTACCAATTATCAAGACAGAGATAAAACGCCGGCAGGTTCTGGTTGTTGTCCGTGGCTATGACTATGAACATGACTTGCTTATCCTAAAACCCTATATCCGTGAGATGAAGCCGGTCCTGATTGGTGTTGATGGCGGCGCGGATGCCCTCTTGGAGGCAGGCTTCAAGCCTCACATCATCATCGGTGACATGGATTCCGTTTCAGACAAAGCTCTGCGCTGTGGCGCCGAGATTATCGCCCATGCCTACGAAAACGGTACTGTTCCGGCAGCCGAGCGTCTCGACAAGCTCGGTGTAAAGATGGTTTCATGGCCATTGGCTGCAACAAGTGAAGACCTTGCCATGCTCTTGGCATGGGCAAAAAAGGCTGATCTGATTGTGGCTATTGGCACGCACTCCAACCTGATAGAGTATCTGGACAAAGGCCGCAGCGGCATGGCCTCCTCATTCTTAGTGCGCCTGAAAGTCGGCACCAAACTGGTGGACGCCAAAGGCGTGAGCAGGCTTTATCGGGCAGCACCGCCAGCTTGGGAGATCTTGGTTGTCGTGCTTTTGGCCTTGGCTGTGATCATTCTCGTCATTTTCATCTCCCCACCCTTGAACGATCTGTTCTCCCTGCTCTGGTTGAAGATCCGCCTCTGGCTGAGTTTTTAAGGAAAGTGTAGGCCATGTACAATTTTCGCTATCATCTCGTCACTATAGTCTCAATCTTTGCTGCTCTAGCTATTGGACTTCTTCTCGGTGTGGCCATCACCGGGTCGGATCTGTTGCGTAATACCTCTGATGACCTGGTTGCCTCGTTGCAAAACCAGTACACGGTTTTAAGGCAGGACAACAGTTCCATCTCTGAGTCATTGAAATTCGAGCAAGGGACAAGCTCCTTCTTTTTTGATGACTGGCGTAAGGAGCGTATGAATGGTCGGGTCATCGTGCTGTTATCTGAAAATAACAAGACCGAATTGGATACGCAGGATTCTCTGGCTAGCCTGGTCATGAGCAGTGGCGGTGCAGTAGTCAAAGTCAAGGTGCTGGTTCCCAACTTTGGACTGGATGACCCTGATACGTTCGCTGCTTTGAAACTATTGGTGACTGGACTTGGCAATGACAATGCCAGCCAACAATTAGCCAGCGCACTACTTACTGAATGGAGTTATTCCGGCAAGGTGCAAACATTGCCGGTTTCCTCAAATAATCCGACAGACACGAGTGCGGACCCTGGAGCTCAGGCTGACGTGCAGGCTGGTGGCAATGCAGGCCTGATCAACGCTAACAATTTGCCGGACCAATACCCGCTAACCTCCTATCTGGTCAAACAGAAGATCATAGCATTGAGGTCGATTACTCTTCTATCACGGCACTGCAGGAAAAACTTTTGGATAAAGGACAACTAGCCCTCTTTGAGGCTGCTGGGTCTAAACAGCTTCCCTATGCCGCAAACGGTATGATCAACATAGCCTTACAGCGTAGTGATGCTGAAGTTACTCTGGATGACTCTGCTTTGGCACTGGCTGAGACATTCAAGGTGGCCGGTGAAGCAGGTAAATTGCCCTACCTCTTTGACTTGTCGGGAGTGGATACAGAGCTTGGCTCAACTAACCAATCATCGGCAGGCGGCAGTTCGGATCCTAGTTACTTCTCGGTTGTTGCTCTCGATCCAAGTGCCCTCAATGACTTGCCCGAGCAGATTCGTGGACGTGGACTGCCCTGCGTCACCGACCCATCTGGTACTGCTGGACAGTATTCGATTCTCGCCCTGCTCAGCGGTGGCCAGAATGATGTCTACGGAAGATCTCGCGTACAGGATTTGAATTTTCCACCAATGCCCGTGGATAAAAGCGGATTGGCTATCTTCAAAAAGCCAACCAGTTGAGGTTGGCGGTGGCCAGTTGAGGTTGGCAGTGGCCAGCTGAGACTAACATTAACTTATCAATTTCGGGCACATTCAGCTGTTGCGTTCGTGGATCAGGCGTAAACCTTCCAGTGTGAGCTTGTCGTTTTGCACGTCGATTGTTCGAGAGAGCTCGGCCACTCTTGAGGACAGCCCGCCTGTGGCGACGACTGTGGCTTTGTATCCCAGCTCGTCGAATACCCTCCGAATAAGTCCATCTATACGATCAATTTCTCCGTAGGTCAATCCGGATCTGACGGCTTCTGCGGTTGATCTTCCGATGACCTTCTCAGGTATATCCACCATCATCCTGGTCAAGCGAGCGGCTGATTGGAAAAGGGCATCAGCAGAGATGTCCAAGCCAGGAGCAATGATGCCACCGACAAAGGCCCCATTCTTATCGATGACTTCGATGTTCGTAGCCGTCCCGAAATCCACTACGATTACCGGAGCTCCATAGATGCTGATGGCGGCCATGGAATCAGCTATGCGATCTGCTCCGATTTCAGCAGGCTTATCGTATAAATAGGCAAGGCCTGTGTCCAGCTTGCTGTTGACATTGAGGACAGCATGTCCGCTCAAGCGCTGCCCAGCATCCAGCCACTGTTCAGTCAACACCGGTACGACCGAAGCCAAGGCAACCGCGCTGATGTTAGATACATGACAATCACCGAGATCCAGTAGCTTAACCATTTTTATACAGATTTCGTCAGCGGTATCACTGCTCAATGTGGCAATCCGCCAATCAGCATGCAATTTCGATTCATCAAACAGACCGAGCACCGTCTGGGTGTTGCCAACATCCACTGCAAGAAGCATGGCTACCTCTCATTCCTTGAAAAGAGCGATTTCAACTCGGCCAGTCATTGTACTGCAATACAATCCATATTTTACCAGTGAGCGCAGATCATCATAATCTGTAGTGAAGTGCTAAAATAAGGAAGTCCTTCAACAGGAGGTTGATTTGAATGATTGATGCACCTGCACGTATATTGGTTGTTGACGATGAGGTTTCGATAACTGAATTTGTCAGTTATAATTTGCGAAAAGAGGGTTACGAGGTCGAAATTGCTGCGGACGGCACCAGTGCTGTAAGCATGGCGATGGCCAACCCTTACGATCTGATCGTGCTTGATGTCATGCTGCCTGGCATGGACGGCTACGAGGTCACCCAGCGTTTGCGGGCCGGCAACATCACTATACCGGTCCTTTTCCTCTCGGCTCGTGATACAGAGCTGGACAAGGTCGTCGGTTTGGAGATCGGTGGCGACGACTACTTAGCCAAGCCTTTCGGCGTCCGTGAGCTGGTGGCGCGGGTCAAAGCCCTTTTGCGGAGGTCCAGCACCAGTGAGCATCCGGACAGTCAAGGCATTGGCAATGAGGTCATCGAAGCAGGTGGTATCACTCTCGATGAAGGCACTCACATGGCAAACGGCGCCAATGGTCAGATTGATCTGACTCCCCGTGAATTTGAATTACTGGCTGCTTTGATGCGCCATTCTGGAAAGGTTCTCTCACGTGACCAGCTTCTTCATGATGCATGGGGTTGGGAGTATCTAGTGGAAACCAAGACTGTGGATACCCATGTCAAACGCCTGCGCGACAAGCTTGCAGCAGCCGGTCTGGATCCATCACTGGTGGAGACGGTCAGAGGTTACGGGTATCGTTTTCGAGTCAATTGACCCATGAATACGTCGGCTCGCTTGTTCTACTAAACCATGCGACCGGTCGCCCGTTTTTGTTCGGACAAACGTTACCAATCTGCTTGGATCCTGTTCGGATCTACGCCGCCAGCACTGCGATGAAAGCGACATAAAAGCAAGCAATGTCTTATCGTAATATACGCCTTCTGATATCCATCTCCTGTGCGCTGATCACCCTGGTCACGACGGTTGTCTTGGGGGTCTTGCTCTTGAGCGCCCGGGATGCCCTTCTGGTGCTGCCGATATTGGCCATCTTTGGGGCTCTGATCACCTTCTTTATCGTTCAAGGTGTTGTCGGCTTGTTGCTTCATCCATTGAGCATCCTGGTCAAGCGGGCAAAGACCCTCTCTGAGGGCGACTATTCTGTGCGCTTTATGGACAAGCAGATGGAAAATCAGGCTCCAAAACTGATCCAAGATCTGGCTCAGTCACTGGAGAAGGTTGGCAGCCAAGTGCGCACGACAATGGCCGAGCTGGTCTCGGAAAGCCGTCGCCAGAAGCAGTTTATCTCGGATGTCTCCCATGAGATGCGCACTCCTTTGACCTCGATCAGGGGTGCGGCGGAGACCATGCTTGATGAGGACATCAGCTACGAGGACCGGGAGAACTTCTGCCTGACAATTGTCAGTGAGGCGGATCGCCTGACTCGTTTGGCCAATGACCTGATAACCCTGCAGCGTATTGAGGGTGACGGTGATTTGGCCTTGAAGCGTGTCAACCTGCATACCGTTATTGAGCATGCCCTGAATATGCTGGATATCCTCTTTGAGGAGCGCGGTGTCAGCGTCAGCCTATCCGGAGAGGCCCCGGATGTTTTGGGCGACGCTGATCGACTCCAGCAGGTCGTAGTCAACCTTTTGGACAACGGCAGTCGTTATGTTAGCAATGGCGGTCGCATCCATGTTGAGCTTTCCGGTGTCCATGATCACAGCGTGGTCACATTCTCCGACGATGGGCCGGGTTTTGGTGACATTGATCCGTCCCGTCTCTTCGATCGATTCTACCGGGGTGAGCGTTCGCGGGTACGTACCTCCACAGGCTATGGGTTGGGACTGACGATCGTCAAGGCTATTGTTGCTGCCCATGACGGCACAGTCGAAGCGGTCAATCTGCCCGGCGGCGGTGCCTGCTTCATTGTGGCTATTCCCTCCCTACCCCCGCAGTAAGAGCTGGGGATGGAGAATTGATCAGCCCACCATGACTAACATGACTACCATGATCAACAGTCGCGAGGACAGGGAGGCCCAAGAGCGAGGCAGCCTGATTCCGGCTGCTAGCTTCTCTGATGTGGCCACCCGCCAGCATTCGGAAGCTCCGGATCTCCTGCGCACTGCCTTTCAGCGGGATCGAGACCGAATCCTCCATTCCAAGGCCTTTCGCCGGCTCTCCCATAAGACACAGGTTTTTCTGGAGCCTGAGGGCGATCACTATCGGACAAGAATGACCCACACCTTGGAGGTTTCCCAGATAGCGCGCTCGGCCGCTGTTGCCCTGAGGCTGAATGCTGACCTCACGGAGGCCATTGCCTTGGGCCATGATCTGGGCCACACCCCTTATGGCCATGCTGGTGAGCAGGCCTTTAACGATTGCCTGCGCGAACTGTCTGCACAACCTGGCTATTCAGGGCCGCTGCATTTTTATCACAATGAGCAGTCCCTGCGGATTGTCGATCTGATCGAGAACGAGGGACGGGGCCTGAACCTGACCGATCAGGTCCGTGACGGCATCCTCTGCCATACCGGTTGCCAAGCGTCCTCCAGCTTGGAGGGTCAGGTTGTGGCTATTGCCGATCGCATCGCCTATGTCAACCATGATATTGATGATGCGCTGCGTGCTGGCATCATCAATATCCATGATTTGCCCCAGCAAAGCCTTGACTTGCTTGGTCACAGGCATTCCGAGCGGATTACCACCTTGATCAATGATCTTGTCCAGACCTCCAGTCAAAGCATTGTCCAAGGTTCTGGCCAGGCCTGTGACCAGGTTACCAGTCAAGCTTCCAACCAAAGTCCCAAGCAATTCTCCAGCCAAAACCCCGGTCAGACCTTGGGCCAAAGTGGTAAGATCAGGATGTCTGATCCAACTTGGGCAGCTTTGATGGAGCTTCGGGAGTTTCTCACTGAGAATGTCTATCAAGCCGGTGATGCCAAGGCGGAGGAGCCGAAGGCCTTCTACCTTGTGAAAAGGCTGTTCGAATACTATATGGGCCATCCGGCTGCGATTCCCGAGGATTATCGCAACCTGTCATGCAGCGAGACTGGCAGCAGGACTGGCGCGAGCGAGGTTTTTCCGGTCATCGATTATGTTTCTGGCATGACCGACCGCTTTGCCTCGAAATGCTTCACCGAACTATTCATTCCGGCCAACTGGCGCGACATCTGATCAGGGAGGCGATTTACGATAGCTGGCCCAAAACACAGTGCTAAAGACAACCAAAGAGGCAACGCGAAAAGCAATCCAAAGGTCAGCTCAAGAGACCAACAGGCTTCCAAGGGCTCAAGCCCAGGATCAAGCTCAAGCTCAAGCTCAAGCTCAGGATCAAGCCTGAAGATGGAGCTCCTGAGCATCCTGATCGTCATCTTCGGGATCGTGCTCTTCATTGCCGTGCTTGCTCCTGGTCGAGCACCTCTGGCGCTGGGCATATCGGATATCTGCCGTTTGGGAATAGGTCTCGGAGCCTTTGTCCTGCCTTTCCTCTTCGTGTTGTGGGGAGCTGGCCTGAGTATCCGCCAGCGATTGAACCTACCTATAGTTCGCCTGGTGGCGGGCATTGCAATCATCCTTGTTTCCACACTGACCCTGATTGCCATGACGACCGACGGTGCCGTCGGCAACCGGTCGTTATTGTTTGCAGATGCTGCCCTGAAAAGCCATGGTGGTTATCTGGGAGCGGGTATCGCATGGGTCTTTTTGTCCTATCTTGGCCTGCCGATCGGCCTCGTGATCGCCATCGGCGGAGTGCTGGCCGGTGCAGTGATCACAGGATTCTCCTTCGCAAGCCTCTTTCGCAGGCTCCAAGATGGCTGGCAGTTGCGTCGTCAGCAGGAAGGTCTGGAGAGGAGCTCCCAAGGGCCTTACAGGTTTGAGGATGTTGACGAACCAGAGCCCAGACAATCCAAGCGAAGATTCGGACGCCGCCGGAAGGCAGGCGATTCGGGTCAACTCATAGTGCCGACCAGACACATGGAGACTACATCACGTGGCAATGGTTTGTCGGATCTCGGCCCGGCTTCGGCCATGGGAGTTGCCCTGACACCTGAGGAAGAGGCGCTTTACGGCGATGATTTTAACTTTGCAACGCAGAGTGGCCACGGAGGTGCTTTACAAAGTGACCCCGAAGACGATTCTAAAAGAGGAGAAGATGTTGATTATGAGGATGGCCTCTCTCTGGCTCAGACTCGTCGACTGCGGGATGAAAGCCAGGAAGCCCCTGGCCAGCAACAGCGGTCTGGTCGGGCCAAGGGGGCCAAGGGGGCTGATGGGTCTTTGTCCAAAGGCGCGGAAAGCGGGGCGGATGGTGGTGGGCCAGGCGGAGAGAAAACTGAAAAAGTCCCAATGGCCGAAGAGCTGCCCTACGAGTTGCCTTCGTCGCGGTTGCTCAAGGTCTCACGTCTAAAAACTGCTACCAAGGCCGGTGAAAGCGAGCTGCGTTCAATCGCCGCCGAGCTACAGGAGACCTTGATCCAGTTTGCCGTGGATGCCTCGGTGGTCGGTTGGACGGTGGGCCCGACCGTCACGCTTTTTAAACTGGCGCTTGGTGATGGTGTTCGCGTTGCCCGCATTACCTCTCTGGCTGACGACATTGCCTTGGCCTTGGCCGC
>JAIRUT010000136.1 GCA_031254255.1 Coriobacteriales bacterium | reverse complement strand
GTGCCAGCCGAGTGCTCAGCGCCGGCCGGGTGCGCAGCGCAGACCAGCAGACCTTGACCCTGACCAAGCTGACCGCTGAGCTTAGGGAGACCGGAAAGGGTCACACCGCAGTGCTGGTCAGCGGGGACACAGGCTTTTGCAGCCTGGCCAAGACCCTAGTCCGGGATTTCTCTGGGCTCTACCAGATGGAGCTGATTCCGGGAATCAGCTCCATCCAGTACCTGAGTGCCAAGATCAGGATGCCCTATGACGATGCCAAGCTGCTCAGCCTGCATGGCAAAACCGGAAACATCGTCGCCCAAGCTGCCTATAACCCAAAGCTCTTTGTCCTGACCGGCGGGGCGAACAATGTCCGCCAGATCTGCCTCGACCTCTACAACCACGGACTGGAAAACGTGGAGCTGGTGGTTGGGGAGCGGCTCTCCTATCCAGACGAGCAGATCACCGGCGGAAAGGTCAGGCAACTGAAAGGTCTTGACTTTGACGAGCTTTCGGTGCTCTATATCGAGAATCTCTACGCAGTCGACCCAGCTCTACCACTGAATGATGAGGACTTCATCCGCAGTGAAGTGCCGATGACCAAGCAGGAGGTACGCTGGGTCTCGGTGCAAAAGCTGGCGGTTCAAAGCAAGGACGTCATCTATGATATCGGCGCTGGCAGTGGCTCTGTTTCCGTGGAGCTGGCCCGGAAGGCCACCAACGGCTTTGTTTATGCATTCGAGAAAAAGGCAGAAGCCTGCGAGCTGATCAGAGCCAATCGTTCCAAACATGGAGCCTTCAACATCGATGTCATTCACGGGGAGGTGCCGGACGCCATGGATGGGCTGCCGGCACCGGACAAGGTATTCATCGGCGGTAGTTCCGGGAATCTGGACAGCATCCTCGAGAAGCTGGTCGCCCTGAACCCGCAGGTTCGCGTTGTTGCCAATGCTGTCACCATTCAGAGCCTTGGTCAGATCGTCGAGGGTTTCGAGAAGTACGGTCTGGCTGATGCAGATATCGTCTGCATGAATGTCGCCCGCGCCAAGAAGGTCGGGCGTTACGACATGATGATCGCCCAGAATCCCGTCTACATTGTCAGTGCCGGTGCCAATGCCAGTGCCAATGCCAGTGCCAGTAGCGATGTCGATGCCAAAGGCAGCGCCAATGCCGCCACCGCCACCGCCCGCCGGTCAAAACGGAGACCAAAATGATTGAAGCCAAGGCGCGCGTGATGATCGCCGGTACCGCCAGTGGCTCAGGCAAGACCACCATGAGCATTGCTCTGCTGGCCGCACTTCTGACCACGGGCCGGAAGGTCGTCTCCTTCAAATGTGGGCCAGACTACATCGATCCGATGTTCCACAAGAAGACCACCGGCGTGGACTCACGCAACTTGGACATCTTCCTGATGGGGGAGCCAGCTGTCAAATGCAGTGTTCACCGTCAGGAGGCAAACTGCGACATCGCCCTGATGGAAGGCGTGATGGGATTCTACGATGGTCAGGGGGGCGGCAGCTTCGCCTCTTCCAACCACCTCTCCCTGCTGACCGGGACACCGGTCGTGCTGGCTGTCAACACCAAGGGTGCAGCGCTTTCCGTATGCGCCACCATCAAAGGCTTTCAGGAGTTTGCGGAAAACAATATCCGTGCCGTCATCCTGAACAATACCTCGCCCTCATCCTTCCCGCTTTACAAGCAGATGGTCGAGGAGCACACAGGGCTGCCGGTGATTGGATTTTTGCCTCCGGTTCCCGAGGCGCATCTGGAGTCCAGGCATCTCGGACTGGTTACGGCTGCGGAGATCGCCGACATCCAAGTAAAGATCGAGGCCCTGAAGGCCGCGGCACTCGAACACATCGACATCGATGCGCTTCTGAGAATCGCCAAAACAGCCGAGGCACTGGGTTGCGAGAACGATCCAATCATCGCCGCCAGAGCCGAGGCGGAAAAGTCCGGACGGCGAGTCAAGCTCTATGTCGCCGAAGACGAGGCCTTCTCCTTCTTCTACCGGGACAATCACGAGTTGCTGGAGGCGCTGGGTGCCGAGATTGCCACCTTCTCGCCGCTACACGACTCCGAACTGCCTGCCGATGCTGATGCCCTGATACTCTGGGGTGGTTACCCGGAGCTCCATGCCGCCGAACTGGCGTCCAACACCAGCATGAAGGCCAGCCTGACCAAGGCAATAGCTTCTGGGCTCCCAGTCTATGCAGAGTGCGGCGGCTTCATGTACCTTCAAGAAAGCCTGACTGACTCGGAGGGGCAGACACACGAGATGCTCGGGGTTTTGCCCGGCCAGACGAAGATGACCAAAGGCCTGAAGAATTTCGGCTACTACGAGATCGAGGCCCGCGAAGACAACATGCTCTGCAAAGCCGGTGGGACGATCAACGCCCACTTCTTCCATCATTCACAAGGTGACAACGAGGGGGACTCCTTCATTGCCCGTAAAAAAAACGGCAAGACCCTCAATTGCATTGTCGCCCAAAACAATATTTTTGCCGGGTACCAGCATCTGCACTTCTGGGGCAATCCCAAGTTTGCCAGCAATTTCATCAAGGCGACTGCCACGTACCAAGCTTCCCGTAACAGCCAAAGAACCTAAGGAGAGGATATGGGACAAGAAACAAAAATGGATCAGATCACAGACCCCAAAGGCATTGAAACACGCAGCTTTGAGCTGATCACTGAAGGACTGGCCGGGAAGCTTCGCGACCCAGAATACGAAAGCATCATCAAACGCGTGATCCACACCACCGCGGATTTTGACTATGCCGACAACCTTGTCTTTTCCGAGGGGGTCAAGGCAAAGGCCCAGGCCGCTCTGAAGGCCGGAGCCCACCTTGTGACGGACACTAAAATGGCCATGTCTGGGATCAATAAAAAGGCCACGGCCCAGCTCGGCTGTACGGTGGATTGCTTCATTGACGCTCCTGAGGTCGTGGAAGCTGCCCGCAACTCTGGTGGTACCAGGGCCCGAGCGGCAGTTGATCACGCCAGCCAGACTCTGGGCGAACCGCTGGTCTTCGTAGTTGGCAATGCTCCGACCACCCTGATCAGGTTGAAGGAGCTGGTCGATGCCGGACAGCTGAACCCAGCCTTGATCATCGCCGTGCCCGTGGGTTTCGTGAACGTCGTGGAGTCCAAGGAGCTGATCTGCAACATGTCAGTGCCACACATCGTCGCCAAGGGACGCAAAGGCGGCAGCAATGTGGCTGCCGCGATCGTCAATGCCCTGCTCTATGAGCTGGTAGAAAGGCCGTAGGTTCAAATGATGAGACAAATTATTCAATCAAGCAATTAGATAACAAACAGGCAAGAAGCGTGAGATATGGGTGAGATATGAAGAACAGCTCAAGTTTTTTCAACAATCAAGACTGCAAATACTTCCCCTGTCATTCGGGGATCGTTCCAGATCGCTTCAACTGTATCTTCTGCTTCTGCCCGCTTTACTTCCTCGGCAAGGAATGCTGTGGGGATTTTGTCTACAGCAAGAAGGGCATCAAGGACTGCACGG
>JAIRUT010000134.1 GCA_031254255.1 Coriobacteriales bacterium | reverse complement strand
CGGTATAGTCTGCCGATTTGCAGGTCAGGCAGTTGGCTAAGGTCGGCTTCAACGTGTCGTTGGCCAGAGTCGTACGGCCAGTCGCCCGGATGTCCTCCAAAGCGTGGAGATGATCGTTTGGTTCGTTGTAGAACTTGGAAAACGCAGACCCGATCCAAATGGTCGAAAGTGACGGATAGATATCCAGCATGTTCCCTCGGTTGTCAGAGTTGTTGATCTCCGCACCGTGTTTGTAGGAAGCATACTCATATGGATAAGCTTCTTTCCATTGATCTGCAGTATAGATCCCGTGACTGTTGGGCTCTCCAATTGGAGTGGTGTCTCTTTGGACGGGTACCTTCTTATCGGCACCGGTATTGGTGCTCGTGCAGGCTACCAGTGCAAACGCCAGTGCGCAGAAGCAGGCCAGTACTATCCAGCGCATAAACCTGGGCTTGTTACCTACCTTTCTCATAATACTCCTCTCTCTCAGCAGAAGGCCAAATGGCCATTAAACCGATGATCCTCCCATTTTGATGCTATTTTATTGCTTAATACAGGGATGCTTGGATAGAATTTGATAGGGACACTCTCACAAATTATTAATATATGGAGAAAATATCGCCTTTTTATGAATAAAAGTATGTATTTTTTCTGAATACTGGATTTACACGTTGAACTTGAAATGCATGATATCGCCGTCTTGGACAACATACTCACGGCCTTCTTGGCGCAACTTTCCAGCTGCTCGCAAGTCTGCCTCACCGCGATATTTAATATAGTCGCCGAAACTGGCTGTTTCTGCCTTTATGAAACCACGCTCAAAATCTGTGTGAATGACGCCAGCAGCTTGGGGTGCCTTGGTACCGATGGGAATCGTCCAGGCCTTGACCTCCAGCTCCCCGGCTGTAAAGAAGCTTTGCAGGCCAAGCAAGCTGTAAGCGGCCTGCGCCAAGCGCTCCAAGCCGGCTTGCTCAATTCCCAACATTTGCAGATATTCAGCTGCCTCTTCTGGACTCATTTCCGCAATATCGCTTTCCACCTTGGCACTGATTGGCACGGGGACGATGCCGCCCACCGCCTCCAGTGTAGCTCCAGCCTCGTTCTCGTCCACATTGGCCACGTAGAGCAGGGGTTTGGCACTGAGGAGATGCAGGTCGTGAAGCAGGGCAGACTCCGAATCAGTGGCTTGAAAGTCGCGGGCTGCATGCCCTTCGTTCATCCAGGTCTCCAGACGCTGGACAACTTCAAACTTGGCCGCCTCTTCCTTGCCCCGCTTGGAGTCTTTACTCAGGCGGGGCAAAGCCCGCTCGATCGTTCCAAGATCGGCGAGGATCAGCTCTGTAGCGATCGTCTCACTGTCGCGCTCGGGATCAACTGCTCCATCAACATGAACAACATCGCTATCGCTGAAGTAGCGCAGTACCTCGACAATGGCATCGGTCTCGCGGATGTTAGCCAAAAACTGGTTACCCAAACCCTCACCGACGCTGGCTCCTTTGACCAACCCGGCAATATCCAAAAACTCCACTGTAGCTGGAACAATGCGCCCGGGATGGACGATCTCGGCCAGCTGCTCCAAGCGCTTGTCCGGAACGGGAACAACTCCGACGTTCGGCTCGATTGTGGCAAATGGATAATTGGCGGCAAGGCCGCCTTTGTTGGTCAGGGCGGTAAACAGGGTGGACTTGCCGACATTGGGCAGGCCAACTATTCCAATGGAAAGAGACACGTAGATTCCTCTCTATTTTCACCTGAATCAGAGGGTATGGAATTACCAATCAACCATTATGCACCATCCGCAAGATGGACAGTTCAATCGTCACTGTCTTTTTCCACGTGACGATGTGGGGCGACCTTAGCCAAGATCTTATCCACGCCAGTCATGATCTTTTGGTTGAAGATGATCCCGATCACGCCTAAGCCGCCAAATATCACGGCAACAATGGCCATGCCCAGATAATTCTGGGTCTTAAAGGCTGTAGCCACGAATGTTGATGCGAAAATAGCCGGTGCACGGGCTATCGTGGAAAGTACCAGAAATTCCGCAAGACGCATGTTGCTTAGCGGTACAAGATAGTTGAATACATCCTTTGGCAAACCCGGGATCAGGTAGAGAATGAAGACCGTGGCATTCAGGCGCTTGCCGTTGCGAATGAAGCGCAGCAGTTTGTTGTCCTTGGAGCCAATCATCGCCTGCACGAAGGGAGCGCCCAGTTTGCGGACCACCCAGAAGACAAAAGCACTGGAGAGTGCGGCTCCAAGAAGCGTGATAAGTCCCCCACCAACGGTACCATAGGCCCAACCGATGACCACCTGGACCACTTCGCCAGGGATGAAAGCCACGACTATCTGGACAAACTGCAGAGCCATGGCAATCAGGACACCAAAAACTCCGGCCTGGTTGATGGCTTCTTCCAGACGTTGCGACAATGTCCCTTCACCCATGGAGTTGAAGAAAACGATGGCATAAATGCCAACTCCGATTGTCAGCAGTAAAAAGACGACCAAACCGATGAACTTCAACTTGTTGGCCTTGCTTTGCGAAGCTTTATGCTCTTCGCCATGGGTGGCTGGGCTGGAGCCTGGTTGGTCGGCTGGCTTGCCTGCAATCAATTCAACTGCGTCTACATTGGCTTTTTCATGCACAAGACCAGTGGCATTACAATCTTTGTCAGCCCCCTGCTGAATATTGTGATTTTCGGAACTCAACGGATGACGACCCGCCCATCAGTGTCTTTGGAAATGCGGTTTTCAGCAAAGAGCTGAAGGACCTCCGGGTAGATCTGATGCTCAACATGGTGCACGCGCATCGTCAACGCCTCCAAGCTTTCACCCGGCAAAATATCAAGGGCCCGTTGGGCAATTATCGCCCCGCGGTCATAGTCCTGATTCACGTAATGCACTGTAACACCTGCGACCTTAACACCGTATTCCCAGGCCTGCCGGATAGCTTCAGAACCGATAAAGGCAGGCAGTAAGGCTGGATGGATATTCAAGACCCGATCGGGAAAACTGTCCAGCAACTCAGGATGGACCTTGCGCATGTATCCGGCCAAAACCACATAGTCGCAACCTGCCTCGATTAACTTGTCAGATATCAGTTCATCAGCTGCCCAAGGCTCATTGTAAACGCTTCTGGACAGACTGACCGTGGCTATTCCAGCAGCGGTCGCCCTCTTCAAGCCACCGGCATCGGGACGGCTGGAGATTACCAGAACAACCTCAGCATCCAGTTTCCCAGCAGCAATGGCATCGAGGATGGCTTGGAGGTTGCTGCCGGCTCCGGATATCAAAACGCCCAGACGGATCATTGACTTGCCTCTGAAGCAGGTAGGATGGATGAGGTAGCTGGGGTATCGTCGGCTTGCGGGGTTGGGCTTAAACTCAAGGCTTGATCACTCCAGTCAGACAAGCTGTTCTGATAGCGGACTCGGCCGCCTGCAGGTTTGGTAATTGTGGCAAAGTGGCTATCAATGCCTGCGGATTCAGAATCATCCGCGGCAATGACACTACCAATCAGCCAGCAATCCTGGTCTGTGCTCATGGCCGCCATGACGGCATCGGCAGAGTCCGAATCAACGATCAGGATCATACCTATGCCCATGTTGAAGGTCTTGAGCGCCTCGGCCTCAGCCAAACCGATTGTGGCACAGACCGTCCGGATCAGCTCTGGGACATTCCAACTATCGAGATCAATTAGCGCATCCAGGCCTTGGGGCAAGACGCGCTTCAGGTTCTCTGTTATTCCCCCACCGGTGATGTGGGCAGCCGCCCGAACCGGTAGGCCCGAATCAACCAACCCCAGTAACTCGCGAACATAGATCCTTGTCGGTGCCATCAGGGCAGCGGCCAGACTTTGACCGCTCTCCAACAGTGTGTCCTGCAGTTCTGCGTCACTCAGATGGTCACTGAAGGCTCGACGAATCAAGGAATAGCCATTGGAATGAAAGCCGCTGGAAGCCAGCCCAATGATCGCATCCCCCTTTTGAACGCGTATTGGGCCGAGGATCTGGTCGCAGTCAACACAACCGACGGAAAATCCAGCCAAGTCGTAGTCACCTGCCAGCATAACGCCAGGATGCTCGGCCATCTCTCCTCCAAGCAAGGCACATCCAGCTTGACGGCAACCCTCGGCGATGCCGGAAATCACATCTGCGGCAAAGTCGGCATCGAGCTTGCCAACAGCCAGATAGTCCAGAAAAAAGAGTGGCTGGGCCCCGGAGACAACCAGATCGTTCACACACATGGCCACAAGGTCAATACCCACCGTGGAGTGCCTGGCCAGCCGTTTTGCCAACTCCAACTTGGTGCCTACACCATCCGTGGACGAGACAAGCACAGGGCGTGCCATATTTTTCAATGCACTCGCATCAAGCAGGCCGCCAAAACCACCAATATCGCCAATCACCTGCGGAGTGTAGGTACTATGCACAGCGCTGCGAATGGCATCGACAGCCCGGGCACCCTCCTCAATATCCACGCCAGCCGCAGCATAGGTGGAAACGTCGGCTGGCGTGGGCAAGGCTGCGGTGGCAAGGCCAGTATCAGAGTCTACAGGTTGGCCAACGTCGCGGCTGGCGTCAACGTCAGCGTCATTGCCTTTCATGCAATCCCTCCTGAACCTCCAGATCAAAAAGCTCCGAAATATCCATTCCACCACTGAAAAGACTGGACTGCTGTTCCTCCTTCCAAGCATGAGGCTTGTGCCCACCACAAAAGGCCCCACTCTTCATTGGCTCAGTTGGCTCGACTGGATAATCACCCGTAAAACAGGCCATACAAAAACCAGGATGGTTGACCGGACAGGAAGCTGCCAGACCCTCCTCGCTAAGGAAGGCCAGGCTGTCTGTGCCAATAAAATCACTGATGGCTTGAACGTCGTGAGATGCGGCAATCAACTGGTCTTGAGTGTCGGTGTCGATGCCGTAAAAACAAGGCCAAACCACGGGTGGAGAAGTAATGCGCATATGGATCTCGGATGCCCCGGCGTCACGGAGCATCTGGACCAGTTGACGCGATGTATTGCCACGGACAATCGAATCATCGACCAATACGAGGCGCTTTCCGGCAATAACTGCCGGCAGCGGGTTAAGCTTCAGTAGAATACCGCGTTGGCGCAGGGCCTGGGTGGGCTGGATGAAGGTCCGGCCAACGTAGCGATTCTTGACGATTCCCTCTTCATAATGAATGCCCGAAGCTTGGGCAAAACCAATGGCCGAAGGTATGCCGCTATCTGGGACACCGATGACCATGTCGGCGTCAGCTGGTGCTTCCTCAGCCAGTCGCCGACCCATGTTGCTGCGAGCCTTGAAAACTGAAAGACCGTTGATCGTGGAATCCGGACGGGCAAAATAGACAAATTCGAAGACACAAAAGGCACGGGGCTGCTCGTCCATGGCCCGCTCAGCAACCAAGCCCTCAGAATTGATGCGGATGATCTCACCCGGCTCAACATCCCGGACAAATTCCGCACCAACAATGTCCAGGCCACAGGTCTCGGAGGCCACAACCCAGCCCTGATTATCCGGCAAACGGCCAATACTCAAGGGCCGGATGCCGTGGGGATCACGGAAGGCATAAAGAGCCTCGGAGGTGATCACGACCATCGAGTAGGCTCCCCGGATCAGCTCCATGGTCCGACGGATGCCCTCCCGCATATGATGGGACTTCTGGGTGAAATAAACTATCAGCTTGGAGGCTAGCTCACTGTCCGTGGTTGAGCGGAAGGTTACACCAAACTCAAAGAGCTTGGAGCGCAGCTCGCTGGAATTGACAAGGGTACCGTTATGGGCCAGCGCGATGATCGACTCGCCAATGGTTGAAAGATGCGGCTGGGCGGATTCCCACGAGTCAGACCCGCCGCTGGTTGAATAGCGCACGTGGCCGATGGCCACATTGCCCTCCAGTGAAGAGAGCACGGATTCGTTGAAGATCTGGCTGACCAGTCCACGGTCTTTGTAGACCAGGACAGACTGACCATCTCCGACAGCGATACCGGCTGACTCCTGGCCTCGATGCTGGAGGGCATGCAGGCCAAAATAAGTCATCCGCGCGGTATCTTGGCCGGGGGCGTAGATCCCAAAGATCCCGCAGGCTTCCTCTGGATGGTCAGGGCGATCGGGATTATCCAAGTTGGCGAAATTGGTACAAGATGTCATTGATCTGAATCTCCAGTCCGGGGCGTATCAATTGAGGACATAAGGGTCGCGGGATTGTCTGTTGCAGACGAATCGGTCGCAGTCGTGCCACTATTCAGTGTAGCAATCATTAGGACGCGGGAAGTTGAATCCAAGGTTTTACAAGTCGAAAAAACATAGATATTATTTGCGCTTTGCAAATTCGCTGGATCTCCATTGGCAATGTATTTTGTCAGACTGTCCGTAAACTCATGAAAAGCATTGTCGTTTCCAAAGTGCACCAGTCGCACTGGATCGCTGCCCTTGCAGCGCAGGGCCACGAGTACATCCAAATTAAGGGTATCGGTTGGAGTGAATATGATGATATTAGGATGCGCGGCCATGTATGCTGGCTCGGCAAATTTCTCGATCTCAGAGAACATGTAATTACCAAGCATGTTGTGGCCATAGACGTAGTTGGCCTTGTCTTTCAAGCTCGGAGAGTTTTCCCAGTCCAAGAAGATGGCACCCGAGGCATTAGCTGAGTTATCAGCCATATGGGTCAGGTAATAAGCATTATCCGAACCTTGGACTATCGGATAATTAAGCCCCGTGTCCGGCAAATAGAGCCAAGCCACCACATTTGGGTTACTGAGCCTCAAGTCGTCCCAGTTGATCCAATTGGTATTTGGGGACTCGCCATTGTTCAAGTGGCCATTGATGCTTGAGGAGTCCATGCCGGCAATTTTGGCCAGCTTGTCATAGCCCGAGTTAGCCGAAACATTGCGCCAAACCAGATAACCGGCAACGCTCAGAGCCGCAGCGATAAAGACAATTCCAGTGATCAGCAAAATACGTGAAATTCGGTCTTTCGGCCGCTTGGAGCTTTTTGCGGTTTTTCTGGAGTCGCTTTCAGGTTTAGTGAACCTACGGTGGCTTCCGAGTGGACGTACCGGAGCCTGCACCTGCTCAGAGTGCTTGTTTGTGGCCGAAGCGCTCTGGCTGGAATGCTTGCGCTTGGAGTCGGAGCGGCTCGAAACAGGCTTTTGATTAGAGGCCGGGCGCACTTTGGTTGTCTTGACAGCTTCTGCCTCCGACTTAATTTTTCGACTTGATTCTCTC
>JAIRUT010000106.1 GCA_031254255.1 Coriobacteriales bacterium | reverse complement strand
CGCACTTATTCAAGTAGACAACGATATAGGGAACGCCGACCTGACGAGCCAGAAGGATGTGCTCACGGGTCTGAGCCATCGGGCCATCGGTTGCAGCAATAACCAAAATTGCGCCGTCCATCTGGGCGGCACCAGTGATCATGTTCTTGACGTAGTCGGCGTGGCCGGGGCAGTCAACATGAGCATAGTGACGCTTCTCAGTCTCATACTCGATATGGGCGATGGAGATGGTGATTCCACGCTCTCTCTCCTCCGGAGCCTTGTCGATCTGGTCAAACGGAGTGAAGTCTGCCATGCCTTTTTCAGCCAGATTCTTGGAGATAGCGGCGGTCAGAGTGGTCTTACCGTGATCAACGTGACCGATTGTACCGATGTTTACATGCGGCTTTGTGCGCTCGAACTTTGCCTTTGCCATTTTACTTCATCCTCCTAAAGGAAACTCATCTGCCCCTTGTGGGCTAACTTGCTGCCCGTTTTCGGGCTATCGTACCTTCAACTATCTTGCCTGATAATATACATATTTACTTGCTGTCCCTTGCTTATTTTCTAATATATTGCCATAAATGAACAAAGTATTAGATTTATCGATCAACGTGCCTTGCGCACATGCAATGCGCACTGACGCTTGCTTTCTGGTAGCGGTGATTGGATTTGAACCAATGACGCCACGGGTATGAACCGTGTGCTCTGACCAACTGAGCTACACCGCCTCTCAATTCTTCAGGCCTTTGTGCTGGAGCCCATAACCGGACTTGAACCGGTGGCCTCTTCCTTACCAAGGAAGTGCTCTACCTGCTGAGCTATATGGGCCCGAATTATCCTGCGATCTTGCCTGCATAGAGAATTTCATTCCCGACACGGCGCTTTTGGTCACTACCAAGAGAAGGTATCTAAACATACGTGACCGCAGGCGGCGAGCATAAGCAACTCGGCCAGGGAAGAAATTGTCATACAGGATGGTGGGGGCGCATGGATTCGAACCATGGTAGGCGTAGCCAACGGGTTTACAGCCCGTCCCCTTTAACCACTCGGGCACACCCCCATCTACAGGAATTAGTATTGCTGTTCTTGTTTTTCAAGCTGCGTGCTTATGCGATTTCAAGTGCATAAGCGTTAGAATAGTACTGGACTTTGGAGCACCTGTCAACGGTGCACACGGCTCCGGGAGTATCTATGACCGTTCGATTGTCGCATTTGGCGGCAGGAAGCCCAAAAAAACACCAAAACCGTCACCAAAAAGATGATTTATTGAGGCACTGTTGACTTACGGGAGGAGACGGAGCGTTCCCCTGTAGCCCCTACTGCAACTGGCGAGGAAACCCACACACTAATACCATGTTAAAAATTGTGGATGTAGGCGTGGATTTGAATCGATATAGAGCACCAATACACTTGCTAACATAAATGGAGCTGGTGACAGGACTTGAACCTGCAGCCGCCTGATTACAAATCAGATGCGCTACCATTGCGCCACACCAGCTCAAAATCACGCTGACAAGTTTACATGAGTCGGAGTTGTTCTGACAATTCAAAAAGACCAGAAACATTTCGCTATGGCGATTTATTTGGTCTTCATCTGGCATTTTTAGATAAATTTTGGTTTTTCTCCAGCTTGAAGCAAGTAACCTATTGCACACTATAATATTATATGTTATATATTATTGCACGATCAATAAATTGGTTTGCCTGAGCATAGGGAAGCCACATCAGAATCAACAATAATGACAAGGAGGTGAACATTTTGGACTTTCCGATTTCTGCAACATTACTGGATGCCTGCGTGTTGGCCAGTCTATCCAAAGGTGACAGCTACGGATATGAAATCACGCAAAACCTGAGCAGTCGTTTGGAAACATCTGAGTCAACGATCTACCCAGTACTACGACGTCTGCTGACTACCGGCTTTTTGTCATCCTATGATCAACCATATCAAGGAAGAAACCGCCGTTACTACTCAATCAGCACTGAAGGTTCGAATCAGCTGGCCAACTATCGCCAAAGCTGGAGGGAGTTCAAAAATCAAATCGATTCAATCATGGGGAGTGATAGCTGATGAATGCCAGCGAATATCTGGCCCGACTGGAGGGCCTGCTCAGTGGGTTGCCCGATGCCGAACGGCATTATGCAATCGCCTATTTCACCGAATACTTGATGGATGCTGGGCCTGAAGGTGAGCAAGGCGCAATCTCTGCCCTTGGCGTACCCGAGGCATTGGCCGCCCAGATCAAGGCTGATTTGGCGATGCGGGAGCTGGAGGCTGAGCCAACAGGTACTGCTCAAATGCCACAATCATCGAACCCGGCTGCAACGGCTGTTGGCGCTGCTTTTGCTGGTGCTCACGCTACTGGAACATCCACAGGATCCAGTGTACCAAACGCCATTCCCGAACCGGCCGCAGCGGCCAAAAAGCGCTCGACCTTGGGCACGGTGGCGGTGGTCATCCTGGCGATCTTCGCCCTGCCTATAGGTGTTCCCTTGGCAATCACTATCCTTGCCTTGGTCATAGCGCTGATCGCCGTTGTCGGATCACTCTGTATAGCAGCAGTAGCAGTTGTGCTGTCGCTGGGTGTAACTGCGGTTGCGACTTTTGTGTCCGGGATCGCCCTCCTTGCCACCAGTTGGCCAATCGGCCTCTTCTACATTGGCGCTGGATTGGTAGTTTTCGGATTGACCCTCTTGGTCGGACTCGGGCTCTTCTATCTGATCCGCCTGACCCTCAAGGGGATGGCGCGGCTTTTCAACGCCATCCGCAAACGCCTGAGCAGAAGAAAGGATACCCATCATGTCTAAGGTCACAAAAGTCATACTGATCATTGTCCTTTCGACTGTCGTCATCGGAGGTGTGATCGCAGCAATCGGAGCTATGAACGGCGGATTCAGGAATGTCGCTTGGACTGCCTATGGATTCAGGACTTACAATCCGGAACCCTTCTCCAAGAGTTTCTCAAATGTCAAGTCCATGGATGTCAAGGTTGATGCCTGCAAGTTGACAATCTGTGAGGGCTCCGAGTTTTCCATATCCGGTAATTACGACTCAGACATCTGGGATCTTCAGATGGATCAGCAAGGTGATGCCCTAACTATCAAGATGGTAACACGCAATGGGTGGGGACTTATAGGAATTGGTTTTCTAAACAATAATGACTATGCCAATATGACGATCACGATACCGAAGGGTCAGAAATTGGAAAATACCAGCATTAATACTGATGCAGGCTCGGCTGACTTGGGCAGCTTGGTCTCTGGCAAAATCTCGCTGGACAACGATGCCGCTTTTGTCGAGGCAAGTTCAATCAAGTGTGATTCACTGACTCTGAAGATGAGTGCTGGCAAGGTCAAGATCGATACCATCGAGGCTACTAAAGACAGTCAGATAAATCTGAGCGCCGGAGATATTGAGGTGGGCGACGGAAGCTTGAGTGGTCTGATTCTGGATGTGTCAGCAGGGAACTTCAGCTTTGCTGGAAAACTCGCACGCTCTGCCAAGATTGATGTAAGTGCAGGAAAAGCTGAGTTCAACTTGGATCAGGCTGTCGATCAGCTTAATATCTCTGCCTCCAAATCAGCTGGTTCCATCAAGGTCAATGGCAACAATGTCAGTGGCACCTTGGGCGGAAGCAGGTCTGCCATTCCTGTAAACGTCAGCGTATCGGCAGGCAATGTGACCATCTATACGCGCTGAAAAACACTCTTTGGAGGGGCATCCGTTGAGTTGAAGTGTCTAACTATTTCGAAGGAAGCACCGATGAATTGCCAGCATGCAATTATTCGATCGGTGCTTCCTTTTTACCTGAAGCAAGGGGGTGGGACGGCCTGCGGCCAGGTCCCACAAAAGCCTTCATCAGGCTTGTTAATCATGGTAATGGGGTATCGGGAGGGGCAAAACGAGATAAAACGTACCGCCCCATCTGTCTAATTAAGTCCCCTCGATGTTCCCTCGCTTTGGGTAAGGGGTACGTTGTTCGCACATGTCGCCC
>JAIRUT010000060.1 GCA_031254255.1 Coriobacteriales bacterium | reverse complement strand
ATAACCGCGAAAGACCAGCTGACCTGTCATGCGTAGATGAATCATCAGGGACCAAAACTGGGACCTGCTGTCCTCCAAGTCAATGATCACCAGTTTGCCGCGACGATGGACTGCCTTTACAAGGGAGCCGGGCAAGACATTTTCAGCGACATTGGCAAAGTCCGGAAAACTTCGGGCCACCAAAACTTTGACTGACCCGATTGATTTTCCGACAAGGACCTTCTCTAACCCTCGACAGATGACCTCAACTTCTGGTAATTCCGGCATATTCCCTCTTCGTTTCTCTTAATTTCTCTCCGCTCGTCACTGAAAGCTATCAGGTAACCGTTCACCGATATATATTATCCAAACAGCAACATTTCTGGTAATGCAAAGACGGCACACATATGATAAAAATCTCATCCGCAGCTAACTGAAGGGAGCACTGATGAGCAATCTATTTGATCTCACAGGTAAAGTCGCTATGGTCACAGGCGCGTCTTCTGGACTCGGTGTCCAGTTTGCCAAGGCCATGGCCCGTCAAGGTGCCAATGTAGCCATTATTGCACGCCGCAAGGATAAGTTACTTGAGACAAAGAAGGAAATCGAGGATGAATTTGGCGTTGAAGTCTTTGCCACAACCTGCGATGTTGGAGAGGTCGCTCAGATCAAAGAGGCTGTCAGCGCCATCAAGGATCACTTCGGCCGTATTGATATCCTGATCAACAACGCCGGTACCGCCCGCTCTGCCCCGGCCGAGGAACAAAGTGACGAAGACTGGAAGGCGGTCATCGACATCAATCTGAATTCTGTCTACTACGTTGCACGCGAGGTCGGGAAGGTGATGAAAGAGCAGAAATATGGCAAGATCGTCAACCTCGGCTCAATCCACTCTGCCGTAGCCATGCGGGGTTCGGGAATATCCGCTTACTGCGCTTCCAAGGGTGGTGTTTTGATGCTTACAAAAGATCTGGCGAACGAGTGGGCCCAGTATGGCATCACTGTCAATGCCATCGGGCCAGCCTATTTCGGCTCGGAGATGACGGCCGCTGTCATTGATGATCCGAATTTCGCCAAAGTTGTGGAGCTTGCCTGCCCGATGGGACGTGTTGGCCGACCTGGTGAGCTAGACGGCGCTGTGGTCTACTTTGCCTCCGATGCTTCCAGCTACACTACCGGTCAGATTCTTTGGATTGATGGCGGCTGGACCAGCATTTGATTCATCTGGAAACCAGGGCGGCAAGCGTTTGACAGATTGAACGCCACCCTTGATTACCGCCCGAAGAGCTGAGGTATCCAGGCAATTTCAAGTTGGTTGAACCTCAAAGCAAATCCGATCCATCGTCAGTGACAAACTGCCTGCGCGCCAAATGGCACACAGGCAGTTTTTTTGAGTCCCTTGAATCTGCTGTTTTAGCTCCAGTACCCCAAGGCCCCCAAGATCTGAAGGGCCTGGACAGTCTCCCTGACATCATGAACGCGTAGTATTCGCGCCCCTTGGGCTGCGGCCCAAGCTGCAACCGTAACTGATCCGGCGAGACGCCTTGAAGCTTCTGTCACCCCCGTCAGGTGTCCCAGAAAGGCCTTTCGGGAATAAGCAGCCATAAGAGGATAGCCAAAACTGGACAGCTCCTTTGTGGCCTTCAGAAGTGCTATGTTATGGTCGATAGTCTTGCCAAAACCAGGTCCGGGATCTATGCATATCCGATCCCGAGTTATACCAGCTGCTTCCAGTTTTGCAGCTTGGACAACCAAGTATTCCGAGATCTCAGCTGCTACATCGTCGTATTGGGGATTTTCCTGCATTAATTTCGGTTCACCAAGCATATGCATGATCACGCAGCCAGCACTGCTCTGCACCAAGGTATCAACCATCGCCTGATCACGAAAGCCTGAGACATCGTTGATAATGGCCGCCCCATGCTCAATGCAGGCCTTGGCCACAGAGGCATGCCTGGTATCCACCGAAACCACAGTCCTCTCCTCGACCAAAGTGCGGAGTACGGGCAAGACGCGATCCAGCTCCTCTTCCTCAGTTACTTCCTCAGCTCCGGGGCGGGTGGATTCACCGCCGATATCTATGATGTCCGCACCAGCGATTCTCATCTGGCGAGCATGCCCCAAGGCAACTCGATCGCCCTTAAAGCGACCGCCATCAGAGAAGGAATCCGGAGTGACATTCAATATCCCCATTATCAGGGGTCTTGCCAAAGAAAGCTCGCCAACCGCCGTTTTCCAGTAAACTGGGATATCCGTGCTGGATTTAGAAAACATCGAATCAACCAAAGCTTAGCTCCCAAATATCAGGGCAAAGGCTTCTTCCCTGGTCTTTGGATCCTCCTGGAAGCTACCACGAACCGCTGAGGTCAGCGTCCGACTTCCTGGCTTCTTGATACCCCGCATGGACATGCAGAGATGCTCGGCCTCAATAACCACGATAACACCACGGGGATTCAAGTGATTTACAAGCGTGTCCGCAACCTGCGTGGTCAGTCTTTCTTGAACCTGCGGACGATGGGCAAAGAGATCGACCAAGCGTGCCAGCTTGGAAAGCCCACAGATGTGGCCCTCCTCGCCAGGAAGATAGCCGATGTGGGCAACCCCATGAAATGGCACAAGATGGTGCTCGCAAACGGAATAAATGGGGATATCCTTGACTAAAATAAGTTCCCGATGGTTCTCGCCAAAGCTCTTCTCAAAAAATGAGCTAGGATCTGCGTTAAGGCCACTGAATATCTCCTCGTACATTCTAGCCACCCGTTGAGGTGTCTCCAACAATCCCTCGCGATTGACATCTTCCCCAACGCCCTCAAGAATCAAACGAACACCCTGCTCGATCTTTTTCTTGTCCATCATTGCGAAAATCCTTCCCGTAGACGCTGATGCTCTTCAGATGACCGCAATAACATAGCACAATTAGCCTGTCTTCATACGCTCTTAGTCAAAGTTCTAGTCTTCGTCCAGATCTTCTTTTATCTAGCTTCAATTCTTTCTGTGATCTTCAGGCGGTACATCCTGGCCTTGGCTAACCTCGGAATCTGCTTGGGCTTCTGTCCCACCCAAATTCTCCGGATTCTGAGTGGATCCGCTGCCCGTTCGGAAGTGCATGTAATCAGAGCGCTGGTCGTCGATGACAATGCTGGGCGACGGATCATGATCTATCCCAGCGGTGTAGTCTGACTTTGGCATGTTTTCGAATGGGTTATCAATGTTTGTTGAATCATTCGTGGAAACAGTATTTGTTCCAGGTGTTGAATAGGCGTTAGAATCATCCTGACTGAATACTGGGGTGACCTCATTTTGAGCAAATGGGATCTCTGGAACCACCGGTTGATCGTCCAACTCAGGCAAACTGACAAGTTCTGAGGCCGTTGACGGACTGATTGTCGGAGTCAACCTGGAGTAAAGATCATCATCAAATGATTGCCTTGACGACACCGGTGGAACTGGCAGCACCGGCGGCAACGGGGTTTGCGCTGCTGGAGTTGCTGGAGTAGTTGGAGTTGTTGGCCGCAGCGGTTCCTGTATAGGCGGTGTCGAGATTGACACTGGATCCGATGTCGACTCTGGTGAAGCCGGTGGAACTAAAGGTATCTGCATCGGTGGTGTCAGCGGAGTCTGTATCGGCTGGGCTGGCAGCGGTGTCAATGGATTCTGCGCCGGTGGTGTAGCTGCAGGTGTAGCTGCAGGCGGCAAAGGCGAAGTTCGCGTCGGAGGCACTGGTGGAACTGGTGGCACTGGTGGAACCGGCGGGACCGGCGGCAGTGCTTGATCAGACTGCCCTTTCGCCTGGCTCTCATTGTAGCGACGCATCAGATCTTCCATGTCCACCTTGCCTGAAATGATGTCCCTCAGTTTGGGCGGTTTAGGTGGCATGCCATTGCTTTGATCTCCAGCGCCGGGCAGGCCACTTCGACTATCCGAGGGCGCAAGCGGAATACCCGCTGCTTGGGCAGCGGCCATGGCGGCTGCACGCTCCTCTTCAGCCTTACGCCTGACTTCATTAGCCCGGAGCGCATCCTCTTGCTCTTGTTTGCGCAGATCTTCAGCCTTACGGGCCAACAGATCGTCTTCGCCCTCAAGATACTCCGGCCAAGTGTTGTTCAGTAGGGCCTCCAAGGCCTCACCTTCCACAGTCTCCCGTTCAAGGAGCACTTCAGCCATCAGATGTAGTTGTTCTTGTCTGCTTTCCAGAACCTCCCTGGCCTTATCGTGAGCCTGAACCATTATCTTGCTGACTTCATCGTCAATTTTGCGAGCAGTCTCGTCAGAATAATCCGGAGTTGATGCGTAGTCGCGACCCAGAAAGACCTCATGCTCGGCCTGCCCGTAGACTTGGGTGCCGAGAGTTTCCGTCATGCCGTAGCGGGTCACCATCTGACGCGCCATGGTTGTCGCCCTTTCAAGGTCGTTTGAAGCACCTGTGGTTATATCGTCACAGAAGATCTCTTCCGCAACACGCCCTCCGAGGAAAACGGCCAAGTCATCAAACATTTGCTTGCGGCTATTCAGGAAACGATCCTCGGTTGGCAAAGAAAGTGTATATCCGAGCGCCTGACCACGACTAATGATCGATATCTTGTGCACCGGATCAGAATGTTCAAGAACATGGCCGACAAGGGCATGGCCGGACTCATGGTAGGCAATTGTGCGTTTTTCGGTCTCCGTCATGATCCGGCTTTTGCGCTCCGGACCAGCGATCTCACGTTCCATGGCTTCTGAAAGCTCGGCTTCGGTGATCAGCTTCTTGCCCCGGCGGGCAGTCAGAAGTGCTGCCTCATTGACCAGGTTGGCCAAGTCGGCACCAGTGAAACCTGGTGTCATACGAGCCAGCTTGTCCAGATCGACACTGTTGGCCATAGGCTTGCCCTTGGCATGCACTCGAAGTATAGCCTCACGACCTTTGAGATCCGGTCGCATCACAATAATTTGACGATCGAAGCGGCCTGGACGCAATAAGGCCGGATCGAGTATATCCACACGATTAGTAGCCGCAATCAAAATCACGCTCTGATGATCGTCAAAACCATCCATCTCCACCAGCAGCTGGTTCAGGGTCTGTTCGCGCTCATCATGACCGCCGCCCAGCCCAGCACCACGCTGACGACCGACAGCATCGATTTCATCGATGAAGATAATTGAAGGCGCAGATTCCTTGGCCTGCTCAAAAAGGTCGCGCACTCGGGAAGCACCGACGCCGACGAACATCTCTACAAAATCCGAGCCGGATATGGAGAAGAACGGAGTTCCAGCCTCGCCAGCCACAGCTCGGGCCAGCAAAGTCTTACCGGTTCCTGGAGGACCCACCAACAAGACACCGCGAGGAATCTTGGCGCCCAGCTCCTGGAAACGCTCCGGGTTAGCCAGGAAGTCTTTGACTTCCTGAAGCTCCTCGACCACTTCGTCGATTCCCGCGACATCCGAAAACTTGGTAGTTGGACGTTCCTCGTGGGCTTTTTTGGCCTTGCTCCGACCGAATTGCATTTGTCGGTTATTGGCATTGTTGAACTGCCGGAACATAAACCAAAGCAGCAGGCCAAGCAAACCGACGGTCACGATGGTAATGATGATCTGCTGTAACATGCCAGAGCTACTGGTATCAAAGTCCCATTTGACTTCTGTATGCCTTGCCATCAGATCATTTAAAGAATCACTGCCGACATAGGTCGATGCAAAGGCCACGGCAGTCCCTTGATCTGCTTCCCCTTGTCTCACGTACTTGCCGGTTATTGCACCGCTGGATACCTTATACGTGAACTCGGTCACTCTACCGGTCTCCACAGCAGTAACAAATTCATTGGTGGACAGCTTGTCGACTTCTTGACGCGATCCGAAGCCCGAAGTCAATTGATAGACCATGAAGATGATCAGGGCGAGGAGGAGTACTCCATATATTATGTAAACTCTTGGTCTTCGTGTTTTATTCACTGCTTAAACTCGCTTTCCCGTCCCAATCATCATAGACGGCAGGGTTCAAAGCTCCAATATAGGGAATTTCGCGATAACGCTCAGAATAATCCAAGCCGTAACCAACCACAAACTCGTCCGGGCAAACTAAACCAACATATTTGCAGTCGACCCTTCCCTCTTGTTTGCCCTCTTTTATGAGCAGGGTGACTATTTCCAAGGATAGTGGATGTCGGGATCTGATGTTCTTGATCAAGTAGCTGAGCGTCAGGCCACTGTCCAGGATATCTTCGACAATCAGGACATGACGGTCTTCCAGTTGAGTTTCCAGGTCTTTAATGATGCGGACGACACCTGAGCTGTTGGCCTCGACACCATAGCTGGCGACAGCCATAAAATCAATCTCAACATCACCTTTGATCTGGCGCAGTAGGTCAGCCATGAAGATAAAGGCACCTTTCAGCACGCTGACCAACAAGATCTTCTTGCCAGCATAATCTGTGCTAATCTGTTTTCCCAAACGGGCAACGGCTTCAGCGATCTCTTTTTCATTGAAAAGCACCTTGGTCAAATCTGGGTGCACATCAAAGCTCCATCTCTTCTAGTCCATGTGATCCGTGCTGCTGGCTTATCTGCTGGGTCGCATTATCAACCGCAGCGATTATACCTTCAACCTTATTTTTAAGCTTATGGGATCTGGGCAATTCGCCTACCCCTTTTTGACGAATGACCAGTGTATCATGCTTCCGTCTAACCTCCACTGCACCGGGAATATCTGTTGCAAATCCGACACGCGAAAGACCGTTCACGATGGTTTGGAGATGGGAGGCGTCAAGGCGCTCGTCTGCTGGCATCACCATTTCGCAGGCCTGCTTCAAGAGGCGACGCAGGATGACTGGATGAGTGTCTGACTGCTCCAGCCGTCCGATACTCAAGCTGACTGTCAGATGGCCATTTTCATCCAAATCAGATGTGCCAGACTGAGCCAGCAGATCACTGACCAACTGCTTGAGAAAGCTGTCCTCTTCGGCAAGGAGATCCAGACTGCGCCCCAGCGTTTTATGCAATTGCGGATTTTGCTCCAACATCTGAGGCAAAATCTTTTGGCGAACAAAAGCCCGCAGAAAACGAGTGTCGGAGTTGCTGGCATCTTCGCGCCAGGGCTGGTCGATCGAATTCAGATAGTCCCTGAGTTGTTGACGCTGACAATCGAGAAGTGGGCGAACGATCTGGCCGCTCTGGCGGGCAATACCAGCCAGTGCGCCTTGTCCGCCACCTTTGATTACCCGCATCAGGAAGGTCTCAACGCGATCATCGACAGTATGGGCAGTCAGTACGTAGCCACTATCCCCGAGTAGTTTCAAGGCCTCCCGGTAGCGCAGCTCGCGACCCAAGGCCTCAATGTTTCTCCCCTGCACGAACTCAGGGTCGGCCAACTTGAGACAGCGCACCATGCATTCGATGCCTAATTCAGCCGCCAACTCGCGGACAAAAAACTCGTCAGCATCAGAGGCCTCTCCGCGCAGACCGTGGTTAATATGCAGGATTGTATAATGGTGCTCACTGAAAAGCTCAGGGATCAACCTTGCCATAGCCACAGAGTCCGCCCCACCACTGACCATCAGAACCAATGCAGAAGGGGTCTCGGGAAGCAGGCCATGGCACTGGATGGTCAAAGTTATCTGCCGGGCAAGGGAATGCATAGTCATGGAAATTATATTACTACTATTGATCGCGCAGAACCCGGTCAAGTTGACCGGGTTCTGCATCAATTCTCATTTGCTTTGCAGTTAATGAGTGTTTAGGCTGCATTATCAGGCGGTTTAATACATTCCGCCGCCACCCATCATACCGGCCATAGCAGCCGGATCAATACCATCCTTGGGGATATCTGTGACGGTAGCTTCGGTGATCAGAATCATAGATGCTACAGATGCGGCATTTTGGAGTGCAGTACGGGCAACCTTGACAGGATCAATGATGCCCATATCAATAAGATTTCCGTACTGACCGCTGGTGGAATCCAAACCTTCACCAACCGGCAGGGACTTGACCTTCTCAACAACGACTGATCCTTCATAGCCTGCATTATCAGCAATCACTCGCAT
>JAIRUT010000045.1 GCA_031254255.1 Coriobacteriales bacterium | reverse complement strand
CTTGTCCATTGGCAAACCGGGGACGATATCTGAATCCGCAGCCTGCGGACTTTGGTATTCATAGCCAAAAAAACCATCAATTGTTGCTGTCAACCAATCGACGCTCGGCTGAACACTCCCTGGTTCGATGGAAGCAGGAAGACGAGTGGACGAGTCGGAAATTCCCAAATTTACCACATTGACCGCCTCCTGGCCCGGCAACACCCAATTGTACAGCTCGCGGGCCCGATCCTCGATGCCCGCAGAAGTCTGCATATCCTCTGTCAGGCTGGCGATCTGCTTATTTCGCGCTTGAAGGGCTACATTTTCTGCCTCTAACTGCTGTTGATCGCGGTGGGCAAACCACCATTCCTTGAATGGTTGAGCAAGAGACACCATGCTGATTACTATGGCAAAGAAGACTATGGCCACCGCCAAAGAGATAGGCAACCTCTTTTTGGATATCTTATTATTAGAGGTCTTGTCACGCTGGGAATTACCTCTACCCTGGTTAGCGCTGCTTCTGCCCTGATTACCCCTGTAAGAAGAATCGTTCCTGCGCTCAACGCTAGCAGAAGCATTGGCGGATATATTTTTACTTCTCCCAGCTGTAGCAGCACCAGCACCTGAAGCAGTAGATGCTCGCATGGATATTCGCTCACTTGACCCGGTCGCGCTGGGGCGCGCTGGAGCAGCTTGACTGGAGGCTCGACGATTACCACTCGAATGGTCGCCCTGACCTGATCGTTCTACCTTGCTCCCGCGTGCGGCATTGTCAAACCTGGAGCTATGGCCAGAGGAGCGGACAACCTTTTGATCATCGCCCGCCCTGGTACCCCTGGGCCGCGTCATATTATCGGAATGATCACTGCAGCCAGCCTGAACGGAACAACTTAGATAATTGATACTGCCGCTACGCCTGAGGATCTTGGCTTGCTCCTGATTTTGCTGCAAACTGAGAGCCTCACCTGTGGCAACATCTGCCAAACTGGAGGTCCATTTTGCCGCTGAAGACCTCGTGCCCGAATCCAGACGGGCTAGCCTCAGATAATCCGATGACTTGCTGGTCAACATATGTTTATTTCCATTGTGCATTTTTCTAATTCATTTCATGCTGCTTTAAAGCTCCATACGTATGCTTTATTGTTTTAGTAGAATAGCAGTTTTAATACAATAAAAAGTATAACAGATCACCCTTCAATACTCTCAACTTTTGGAATTATCAATCCATAGCCACCGTCCCGGCGACGATATAGCACTGAGATAAGTCCCGTCTGGGAACTATTGAAGACAAAAAAGTCATGGCCAATCAGATCCATTTGCAGCATGGCCTCATCAATATCCATCAGCTCAAGCTTGATCTCCTTAATGCGCACCAAGATGTCCCCATCGGCAGTATCTTGGACAGCAATTAAGGCTTCCTCCCGAGCTTGGAGATCTGCGGCCATAATCAGGGGATCCGCCAAAACTTCGCTCAATTTCGGGCCAGACTTGCGCTTATCCACAATCCGCGTCTTGTATTTGCGTAGTTGACGTTCCAACTTGGCCGTTGCGATGTCGATAGCAGCGTGAATATCCTCGTCGGTAGCTTCCGTCCGTACAACATGACCCTTGGTGCGTAGCGTTATCTCAGCTGCATTTCGGTCTCTATTGGAAGCTGTCTGCTCGTGTCGGAGAACCACCTCAATAACCATCGGATCGATCTTAAAAACCTTGACGGCTGACTCGACACGATCATTGATATAACTTTTGACTTCTTCAGTGATGTTCAAGCGACGTCCAGCAATACTGATATCCACCAAAATCGCCTCCTTTGCAGGCTAACACAAACAATGGCATTTGGAGCTACAATCTTACAATGGATTATACAGGAATTTATGGATCACAAAGGCGCCTCAATCCCGATCTGCCAAAGACTGCATATGTTTGTCTCAGGTAATTGCTTCAGGTGATATGTCCGAGAAAATCCTGGGTTCGCGGATTCTGGGGATTGTCGAAAACATCGTCTGGCTTGCCCTGCTCGATGATCACGCCATCATCCATGAAGACCACCCTGTCGGCTACCTCACGGGCGAATCCCATTTCGTGAGTCACGACCATCATCGTCATTCCCCCCAGCGCCAACTCACGCATGACATCAAGGACACCTCGAACCAACTCCGGATCCAAAGCACTGGTGGCTTCATCAAAGAGCATGACGTGAGGATCCATAGCCAATGCACGGGCAATAGCAACACGCTGCTGTTGCCCACCAGAAAGCTGAGCCGGTAGATCGTTGAGGCGATCCCCCAGACCAACCTTCTCCAGCTGTTCGATGGCGGCAGCTCGAGCTACCTGCTTGCTACGCCTCAGCACCTTTCGCTGAGCCAACATAACGTTGCCAGTGGCTGTCAGGTGGGGAAAGAGATTGAAACCCTGAAAAACCATGCCGATTCTTTCTCGCACCCCATTCACATTTATATTTGGATCCGTGATGCGCTCACCTTCGAAGTAGATCTCACCACCGGTGGGACGCTCCAGCAGGTTGACGCAGCGCAACAGTGTGGATTTGCCGGAACCCGAAGGACCGAGGATGACTACGACCTCACCGCGCTTGACATCCAAATCAACACCCTTTAAAACCTCCAAGCTACCGAAGGACTTATGGATGTCGCAAAGACTGACGCAGGCATCCACGTTTCGGGGTGACAAACACTTCGTGTTGTTCTCAGTTTTTTCAGACATCTCAAATACAATCTCTCGAAATCAGGTTTTCGCAAATCAGTTGATCGGCTTGCGCGATCGCTTTTTTTTCTTGCCAATCGCGATCATATCGGAGTTGTTAATGATCGCAT
>JAIRUT010000034.1 GCA_031254255.1 Coriobacteriales bacterium | reverse complement strand
GCCATCTCTTTGCAGTGACCAGTTCGCTGGACTCCATGGTGCTTGGAGAGGCTCAGATCCAAGGGCAGATCAGAGGCGCCTACATGCAATCCGAGGCAGCCAAGGCGACTTCTGATATCTTCAACCAGCTCTTCCGCCAAGCGCTGGCGGTTGGCAAGCGCGTTCGCAGTACTACTGAGATCGGCGCAAATTCCGTATCCATCTCCACCGCGGCCGTGACTTTGGTGAAGCGGGTCTTTGATCAGCTGGATGGGCGAAAGATCCTGATCGTCGGCGCCGGCGAGATGGCTGAGCTGACAGCCCAGTATCTTTTTGAGCTTGGCGCCCAATCGGTGATTGTGACCAACAGAACCTTGGAACGCGCCCAAGAGGTCGCCGAGAAGTTCAAGGGAAGCGCCGCTGAGTTCAGTCGCCTCCCCGAACTACTGTCAGAGGTTGACATCGTCGTATCTTCCACAGCCGCACCCGGCTACGTGATCCTACCCAAAATGGTCAGGAATGCCAAAAAGCCGCGTGGTGGACATTCGTTGCTGCTCATCGACATCGCCCTGCCGCGCGACATTGACCCAGACTGCAACGATATCAATGACGTCTTCGTCTACGATATTGACGATCTGGAGGGCATAGTCCAGCTGCATCAGGAGGAGCGCAAGGTCGAGGCCGAGAAGGCGCAGCTGATCGTGGACGAGGAGGTCGAGGGCTTCAAATCCTGGTATCAGGCCTTGTCGGTCAGGCCGACCATCGCCCACATCCGCCAAAAAGCCAACAACATCTTGAAAGCCGAGGTCGACAAGGCCTTCAAGAAGATAAGCTCCGATGATCCGAAGGATCGGGAGGTGTTGGAGGCGATGGCCAATGCCATCGTCAAGAAGGTCTTACATGGACCGACGGCGCGGCTCAATCAACAGGCGTCCAATCCCGATGCCTATCAGATCACAGAGGCAGCACGCTATCTTTTTGGCTTGGACTCCAACCCCGATGGCCGGGTTAGCTGCAACCATGATTGCGACAACTGCAATAAACATAAGAATTCGAGCTTAAGGGAAAAAGGGCTTCTTGCATGTCAACAAAACAAAAACTGATCATCGGCAGCCGCGGCAGCATGCTGGCGCTGTGGCAGTCAAATTACATCAAATCCACCTTGGAGGAGCTGAATCCGGGCTTGGAGGTCGAGATCATCGTGATCAAGACGCAGGGCGATATCATCCAAAATGTCGCACTCTCCAAGATCGGTGACAAGGGCCTCTTCACCAAGGAGCTGGAATTGGCCTTATGCAACGGGGAGGTTGACCTCTGCGTCCACTCCATGAAGGATCTGCCGACCGTATTGCCTGAAGGCTTGGTCATCGGGCCTGTGCCTGAGCGCGTGCTGGCTTACGATGCCTTGGTGGCACCTGCCGGGGTGAAGAGTCTGGATGATTTGGGGCAGGGTGCGCGTATCGGTACAGGGTCCTTGCGCCGGCGGGCACAGCTGAATGCCCTGGGGAAGGGCTTCGAGCTGGTGCAGCTGCGTGGCAATTTGGATACCCGTATCAGAAAGGTCGAGGAAGGCCATCTGGATGCTGCAATTCTGGCAGCCGCTGGAATCTTGAGATTGGGCTGGGAGGAGCGCATCGCAGCGGTCCTTCCGCCAGATATCATGACTCCAGCCGTGGCTCAAGGAGCCTTGGCGCTGGAAATGCGCTTGGATGATGAGGCGACCTTGGAGCTTTGTAGCGCGCTGGCCGACGCTGACACCGAACGCTGTGTTTTGGCTGAGCGCCACGTCATGCGGGTCTTGGAGGGCGGCTGTCAAGTGCCGATCGGGGCACACGCCTGTCTGGAGGAAGGATGCCTCAAAATGGCCGCCATGGTCGCCGAGCTGGATGGCGGCAGGGTCATCCGGGCTGCAGCTGAAGGCCAGCCGGAGGACTCCATGCAGATAGCCGATCAGATTGTGTCCGACCTATTGGCCCAGGGCGCACGGGCAATTCTCGATGCTGCCCGAGAGCAGGCCGGCGAGGACGGCTCGGTTGTTCCCTTGTACTAACTGGTGAGGACGGACGGGCGAGGACAGCGCTGCTGCTCTCCCGCAGGTTGTTCCTCTGTCTTGAATTTTGAATTGTGGGCGAATTATATGAATTTTGTGCCATGATTGCGCCACGAAATTGCATAAAGCTTGGGCCACGTTTGCACCACGATTATGTGAGGATGGCATCAAGCAAATCTGCGCTTCCAAGAACAGGAAAGGCGAGTGCACTGAATGAGTACTGAAGTGGATAACAAACTGGCTGCCAATGCAGGCGCCAAAGCTGCTGCCAAAGCAAGAGTTTACCTGATCGGAGCCGGTCCGGGTGACCCCGGCCTCTTCACGCTGAAGGGCAAGGAGTGCATGGAGAAGGCCGACGTGGTCATCTATGACTATCTGGCCAACCGCCGCCTGCTGGAATATGCAAACCCCGATGCGGAGATGATCTTCGTCGGCAAGAAGGGCTTTACCAAGCACGTCACCCAGCAAGAAATCAACAGCCTGATCGTCCAGAAGGCCGAAGAGGCTGGAGTCCGGATTGTTGCCCGCCTCAAGGGCGGCGACCCTTTCGTCTTCGGACGTGGTGGCGAGGAGGCTATCGCTCTCGTCGAGCGAGGCATCAGCTTCGAAGTTGTTCCCGGAGTCACTTCCGGGGTGGCTGCGCCCGCTTATGCCGGCATCCCGATCACCCATCGCAAGGTCGCAAGCTCCATGGCTTTCATCACCGGGCACGAAGACCCGACCAAAGACGACTCGGCCATCGACTGGCAACACTTGGCGCACGGGATCGACACCCTCTGCTTTTATATGGGCATCAAGGCCCTGCCCTACATCACAAAGCGTCTGATGGAAAACGGCAAGGTGCCGGACACCCCGGTTGCCCTCGTCAGATGGGGCACAACGCCCCAGCAGGAGGTTTTGATCGCTACCCTTGCCGATGTGGCTGCCAAGGCCGAGGCTGCAAACTTCCAAGCTCCGGCGATCATCGTGGTTGGCAATGTGGTTGCCCTGAGGGAGAAAATCGCTTGGTTTGAAGAGGATAAGCCACTTTTGGGCAGGCAGATCGTTGTCACCAGGTCGCGCACCCAAGCCAGTGCCCTGAGCGCAGTGTTGGAGGACAAGGGGGCCCAGGTCTTTGAGTTCCCGACCATCAAGATAGTTGACCCAGATTCCTTTGCCCTGCTTGACCAGGCGATTGCTGATCTCAGCTCCTTTGACTGGCTCATCTTGACCAGCGTCAATGGTGCGGAAGGCTTTTTCAAACGCTTGCACGTCGCTGGTAAGGATGCCCGCGCCCTCGCTGGTGTCAAACTGGCGGCCATCGGCCCGGCGACAGCGGGCAAGGTCAGGCAATACGGGATCATCCCGGACATCATCCCGAGCGAGTACAAGGCTGAAGGAGTGATTGAAGCCCTCAAGCAGGCGGGTATCCAAAAAGATGCCAAGGTGTTGCTGGCTCGAGCTGCCGAGGCGCGCGAGGTCATCCCGCAAAGCCTTAAGGAAATGGGTGTCGAGGTGCTTGTTGCTCCCGTCTATCAGACTGTTGCTGAAGATGGTGAAGCCGTCGACGAGTTGGTCGAGAAGCTTGACAATCGGGAGATC
>JAIRUT010000103.1 GCA_031254255.1 Coriobacteriales bacterium | reverse complement strand
TCAATCTGCGGTTTTCCGGGCGATAGCAGCAATATGGGTTGGGATCCCAATGCCTTGGTCATCGTGATTCCCAACAGTCTTGCTTTTCCAAAAGTTGATACTGGTGGTGATGGTGATTTGGATCCTTTTTATGTCAGAGATAAATATCTCCTTGAGCTACTCCCCGACAAGCAAAGGGAGTTTACAAAGAAACTTGGAATGCCTGTAAACCTCGTGATCTCATTTGCTGCTCACAATGGATTCTCCAGTACGAGGGAGAGCGCCAGCTATTCCATCGGCACGTGGGGCATCATCCCCGAACCGCCTGAATGGATGCTGGAATGACCGACCACCGCGAGCAGATCGACGCCATCAAGGCCGAAAGGCGGAGACTTGCCAGCGACTTGGATGAGTTTCAGGAGTCCAACAGGGCTTTTGTCAACTACAAGCTGGATGCCATGCGCCATTACCTGCGCGGTGACACCCACATGATTGCTCTCTTGGACAGCTTGGAGGATGCCATGCGGGAGGATCATTTTGCTGCTGAACGCTTTCAGGCTGATAGGGATTATGAGTTGGCCAATGAGCAGAAGCGACTGCAGAGGGTTCAAGATCTTCGGAACGAGGGTCAAATAGACAGCAAGTCTCCGGAATCTAGCAACAAATGAAGGGGGGGGGGCATGGCAACTGGTGCCGCTGGGCAGTCAAGGGAGGGCTTCTGTGCGCCTGTGCGTGGGTTTACTACTTGGCTATCCGTGGGAAGCTCAGGGTTATTGTGGTGCCTTGACCTTGTTGGCTTTTTAGGGTCAGTTTGGCGTTATGGTATTCGGCGCCGTGTTTGACTATTGAGAGGCCCAGGCCGGTGCCGCCGGTTTCGCGGGCGCGGGTTTTGTCTGAGCGGAAGAAGCGCTCGAAGACGCGGGGTTGATCTTCTGAGGCAATGCCGAGGCCAGTGTCGCTGACTGTGAGCTGAATTGATTGCGGCTGCCTCTCCAGCTTGACCAGCACCGACCCACCGGGGCGGTTGTAGCGTAGGGCATTTTCGGTGAGATTATAGACGACGCTGGTCAGCACGCGCGCTGAGCCCAGGATGACGAAGCCGGGGGGTGGTGCGTTTCCTTCTCTATTCTGCGAATATTTTCCAGTCGAATCGCTGCTTGAAGAAGGGGACGATGATGCATCGCCATCTTGTCTTGCGCAGCCTCCTTGCTCCGACTCCAATTCCGACTCCAACCCCAACCCCGACTCCAACTCCAGCTCCACTTGATTTTGTCGGGCAAAGGGTTGCAGGCGTTCGATCACCTCTTCGGTCAGCTTGAGTAGATCGACTTCTCCGACCTCTTGGCGCTGCTCGATGGATTCCATTTTTTGCTGGTCGTCCAATTCGGAGAGCACTAATATGTCATTCACCAGCTCGCGGATGTGGCCAGCCTCGTCGTAGATCAGGCCGGCTACGCTGGTGCTGTCCTCGGGGGCGATTTTCCCGGCACGCATCAGTTCCGCATAGCCCATGACCACGGTCAGTGGGGTTTTCAGCTCATGCGAGACGTTCGCGGTGAATTCCCGCCGACTTTGGGCCAGCTCCTCGGCTTGGCTGCCAAGCTGGGCATGTTGCTTTTCGATGCGCGTGAGCAGCGGCTGCAGTTCGCTGTAGACCTCGCTTTTGCTTGGTTCGTCGAGGTTGATCGCGTTGATCGGCGTCACGATCCGTCGTGTCAGCAGCCGCGCCGCCAATATGACGACCAAAACTGTCGCGGCCATTACCAGCAGTGCCGGGATTAGATTGTTGAGGATTTGAGATAGTACACTAGCTTGCGAGCGTGAGAAGCGGAGAACTGTACCATCATCGAGGAGCGCGGCGTGGTAGTAGGTTGTTTCGGTCAGTGTCGAGGAATAGCGGGTCGCCTCGCCACTGCCGTTGGCCAAGGCCTCTGCTACCTCTTGGCGTCCGGCGTGGTTTTCCAGAGTTGCAACGTCGGCGACCTCGGAGTCGTAGAGAACCTGACCATCGGCGGCAATCCAGGTGACTCGTAGATTTCCGCCGCCGAATGAGGCGATGTAGGTAGTCCTGTCCGGAGCCCAGTGAATGCTTTGCTTGGCCAGGTTCAGCTCATCGGTGACCTGCTGTTGAACGTCCCGATTGGTAGAGCTGGCGAAGAAAATAGCCATCAGAAGGCCTGAGCAGAGTACCGCGGAGAGCACGAAGATCAGCAGTATTTTCAGGAGGCGCGTTGCCAGGGAGGGCATTGCTGGCTGTTTCGGATGGTCCGGCTGCCTTGACTGTTCCGGTTGCTCCGGACACTCCGCCTGCTCCGGCTGCCTTGCCTGCTCCAGTTGTTCGATTCGCATCCTTCGCTTTACTTGCATGGAGCGCTGCATTCGCTTTGATCGCTTCCGCCTCGGCTGTGGCTGCGGAAGCGATAGCCGAGGCCGCGAACGGTCTCCACCAGCTTGCCGGACGGCCCGAGCTTATGGCGCAATGTCTGAACATGGACATCAATGGTGCGGGTATTGCCGCCGAAGCTCCATCCCCAAAGGGATTCCAGCAGGTGTTCGCGCGTGAAGACCAGCCCGGGGTTTTCCATCAAAAAGCGCAGCAGGTCGAATTCCTTCAGAGTCAGGTCGACTGGTTGGCCGGCAACAAACACCATGTGTTTGCGTGGCCACAGCTCGATATCACCTTCGCGCAGGGGGAGGGGAAGGTCGGCAGCATCAGTCTTTGCACCTCGCCTGAGCAGGGCATTTACCCGAGACACCAGCTCCATCATGCCAAAGGGCTTGACCATGTAATCGTCGGCTCCAGCGTCCAAGCCGACAACGACATCGTATTCGCTGCCCTTGGCAGTGATCATCATGATTGGGATATCAGCGCTGGACTCTTGGCTGCGCAGGTGGTTGAGGATCTGGATGCCGTCCTCGTCCGGTAACATGATGTCCAGCAAGATCAGCTCCGGTTGAGCGGCCTGGCTTTCCAGGGCAGCGTAGAATTCCTCAGCTTTGCCGAACCCCTGCACTTCCAGACCGGCTTGCTTTAGGGCGTAGACCG
>JAIRUT010000082.1 GCA_031254255.1 Coriobacteriales bacterium | reverse complement strand
GCGTTCGGCGAACGTATCGGAGATCAACACTTCGTTGGCTACATCAAAACTCATGATAAATACCGGCCCATCCACATCCTTAAGCGCCCGGCACTCCGCAATTGGCTGGCTGTTCCACTCAAACCCGTAGGCCTTTCGCACTACCTTAAACTCCCGGTCATACTTCTCCTTTAGGAGCCTCTCGGCAAGCGCCACACGTGCACCTGGCAGCATGCTGCAACCGCCAAGCGCCAACGAGGCCACCGAAAGTGCCCCGGCCCCCATCAGTCCGAGCGCTACCCTGCGCGTGATCGCAGATCTGCCACCCTGCGGTGCCATCCCATCAGTTGTCCCCATAACATCCTCCCTTTTCATCCGACCTTCTGGCTCGTGCGGGCAATCTGGTCATCGACTCTTTCAAAGGTAGCCCCACAGGTCTTTATGGACTCCATTGCTGCGCCGACCATCTCGGCAAGATGTTGCCTGGTCTCGTCAAACACCTGCCACGTTTCTGCTATGGCTTCGAAGCTCTGGCCGCCACTGAATGACGGCAGCTGTCCAAGGTTGCGCTTTGCCAGAAGAGAGGTGTGCAGTCTTTTCAGCACACCTGCAAATTCATTAATGCCTGAATAGTTGATCTTGATTTCTGCATCTGCCATGGGATCACACACCTTTCGATCTGCTAGACCTTGAAATTGTCTGCTGCGGCCACACCATTTTGAAGTTCCAGGCAGCTCTCAGCCAATCTCTGCCTTAGGCTGCTCAGTCTGTCATGAGATTTTGTTGCAGAGACACTTATGTCGGATAGGGATGAGGTTATCAATACATCATCTATCCCACCTCCGGGCCCTGTCAGGGAGTTCAGGCTCATCTTGAAGATCTGAAAAGCCTGGTCAAGCTCTTTTCCATAATTTTCCAGACGTTGGAGTATAAGTTTGATATCTGTATCAGCCGTTTTGAAGTTTTTGTTGTCTGCCATCAGAGGCTCCTTTGCAATCTGCTGTATTCATACTTGAGGCCAGACATGTGCTGGTTTGCGCTGGCAAGTCCGGAGCTTTTCAGCTCAATCTTTAGAACAAGTTTGTTGATCTTTTGATTCAAGATTTCTATTCCGTGGTCTATCTTGTTTGTGCAGTGGGTGCGCGAAGAACCATCCAAGACACCCATAACAGATTCTCGGAAGCCAACTGCGGATTTGGATGTTTCCCTGAAAGCTTCCAGCGCATTGACCTTGGCCGACACAACCTGCAGGGCGCAGCCGAACTGATCGTGGGCATCCATACAGCAATCACGCAGGCGCTCCAAGTCAGCCAAGTCCTGATTTAAGGCGGAAATTTCAGTCCTAAGTGTTGTTATGGTTTGTTCGGCCAGCCTGATCTGTCTCGATTTGCTCTCCAATTGCTGACGTTTTGCAGCATCACCGTCCATGATCATATGCCGCTCCTCTCGATGCTCAATCTCGCATATCGCAGTATAGACTATTCTTGTTATTGTGTATAAGGTTTGTGCACACTTGTTTTCCATCCCTATGTAGTGTTACAGTGACTGCAGGTGGCTAGAAGGGCGTAGCCACTGTGTTTGAGGGTAAGTTATTGCGAGGGGAGCTTAAGAAGTACCATGGATTCGAAAACCCTTTTTGAAATTCAGATGCCTGCCGTCCAGACCGCTTTTGAATTGTGGATTCCGGATGATCTGACCATCGGCGATGCCACGCGTCTTGTCTGTGCTGTTGTTGAAGACCAGAAAGATGCTTGGTTTAAGGCGAGCCGCAGCACTTCTCTGTACGCCAAGTCATCCGGGGAGGAGCTGGATATCAACAAGCGAATTAGAGATTTTGACTTTGTGAACGGCTCAAAACTTGTTTTGATATGATCCCGTCGTATATTTTCATCTTTGGTTATTTACCGGATATTATTGGATTGAGATGCAATGAAAACCAAGAAAATTCTTATGAAAAAGAATGGGGAGGCAGTGCTGAAAGTCAGCCTCGGCAAGCATGATGCCTTCGATTATGCAACAGCTACACGTATCTCCCGCAACGCGATAGGTGGACTTCTTGAATTCACCTTTTCGGGTAAAGACGAACGACCCGATATCTATTTCAACATCACCAACTTGGTTGATCTTCCGACATTCTTGAGCAACAAGTTGTCTGTAACTCAGTTCCAGCATCTTGTGACCGGCATTTTAGAAGTGCTTGAATCGGTTTACGGGGCAAGCCTGCAAGAGAAGAATCTGATGCTGGCCAAAGAGAATGTCTATGTTGATGAGGACGCTAGGATCTATCTTGCTTATCTGCCGCTGACTGGGCGGGAGGCAAGTGAGCGAGCGGTCCTGGATCTGCTGGCCTTCATATCGGACAATGTGTCTTTTGTAAACCAGGACAACCGGGAATATTCAGCCCACCTGCTTGATTACCTGAAAAAGCAGACAGTCTTCTCACTGTTCGAAACAAAGGCATTCCTTGGAATTGCGGCCTCAACAAGCCATAAGGATAGCGTGCATTCAGAAGACATCTTTACCCGGGTCAAGCCAGTTAGAGGCAGAGATTTCGTGGCCGAATTTTCAGGGATCAAGGCCAGGGAGGAGGTCTTGGCATCGAGAACTGTTGCTGAGAACATAATGTCAGCAGTCAGTGACGAGCTGGTAACTGGGGAA